>JADLAI010000108.1 GCA_020848295.1 Flavobacteriales bacterium | reverse complement strand
CGCAGCGGTCTCGCACCGTTACGTGCGTTCTCCAGTTTCTTGAACACCGGCCACAACACGGTCTTGTCCCCATTCGGATAATGCAGGGCGATGCGCTCTTCCAATGGAGGGATCCGCGTGCTATCAAAGACGAATGGCACCGACGCGGCTGCTGTGTCCGCTGTGGTCAGGCTGTCGGCCAGGGCTTCGGTGTCCGTCGTGGCCGCGCTATCGGTGACCACCGCCAGGATGTCACTGATGTCCACCTTCTCCTCCTTGGTGGTGAACAGATCGGTCGCGGTCGGTATTCGAAGTGTTAACCCTTCTGTCAAGCGCAGTTGATCCGGCAGCAACCAGCCAATGACCGCCAACCCGACCCATACGACCAACAGGAAGGCGAGCACATGCACCGGTCTCATGGCCGCGGTATCCGTATGGTCTGCCCAGGATGGATCCGTGCCGTGATCCCGTTCACCTCCATCAGGTCCTGTGCACTCGTGCCCGGATAGCGCCCCGCGATGGCATACAGCGAATCGCCGGACCGGACGGTGTACGTGGTGAACGCATCGGTCCCAGGGGCCGTCTCCAGCGGTGTACTGTATCGATCCGGGCCCGGGACCTGGTCCGTCGATCCCTCATCGTTCGGTAGTTCCGGCTCCGGTTCATTGTTCAGGACGCGTTCGCGTTTCTTCACCTTGATCAGCAGTTTGCGCCCGGTGTTGATCCGGTCGCTGCCCAGGCCGTTCCACTTCTTCAGTTGGCCCACGGTCACATGGTGCCGGGCGGCGATCGCGCTCAGGTTGTCCCCACGACGTACCGTATACCGGATGCTCTTCTCCACGGTCACCGTGATCCATTCACCGTCGGTGCTCACGGATCCCGTGTTCCGTTCCTGTGCCATGGCAGCTTCCGCACCCGGGATCGAATCGCGCAGCGCTGCGTACCGCGTGGCCATACCACGGGGAAGAAGGAATTGCTGACCCGAAGGGACCATATCACTACAGAAGGTGGGATTGAGCGCCTGCACCCGTGCGAGCGGGAGTTGAAGAAGATGTGCGATGGTGCTCAGGTGCTGCCCTCGGTCCGTGGTCATGGTATCCGCAGGCTCCATGGGCGATATATGGATCGGCTCCAATCCCAACGTGCCTGCTTGGGCGCTAAGGTGGATGAATGCCATGAGCAGCGGAAGCACCTCCTGCTCCTCCTCGCTGAAGTGCGGATAGAGCGTACGGTAGTCCACGGCACCACCGGTGCGCATTTGCGCACGTGTCACGTTCGCCGGACCACAGGCGAAGGCCATGATCGCCAGGCCTCGGTCCTGGTAGCGGTCCCACAAGTCCTTCAGGTAACGCGTCGCGACTTCCGTGCTCCGGATCGGGTCGTGTCTTTCATCCACGGTTGCGGTCACCCGCAGGCCGTAACGCATGGCCACGGGATAGGTGAGCATCCACAGCCCCGCCCTGCCGTTCATGGATCCCGCCATTACGTTCATCGCCGAAAGGGCCATGGGCAGGTATTTCAGATCGGAGGGAAGGCCCTGCCGGGTCAGTTCCTTCTCGATCATCGGGAAGTGGACCGCGCACATGCCGAGCACAACGCGGAAATGGTCGCGTAACGGTTCGCCGTACAGGTCGGTGTAAAGGATCACCATGCTATCGGCGAACACGGGTATACCGGATGCCTCGCGCATCAATTCCTCATACAGGTGCTGTGTCTCCACGGCCCGCACTACACCACGCCCGGCCTGCGGACCAAGCTCCGATAGGCGGTGCTGCACGGGCCAGGTGGTCATCAGACTGTCCGTTCGCCAGGTCACCTGTGCAGGGAGCAGTATGCCCGAACCCAAGACCAGGGCAAGGAGGATGAGGCGGGCCAATGGCATCAGAATGGTAAAACAAGATATCGGCCCTTGCGGCCCGCCCTCTGCCGTGTGGTAGTTGTTCACGCGGGCGTGTTCAGCCATGCCATCTTTGTGCCATGCGGAAGCGGCCTGGTCATCGCACGTGGTGCATGATCCTGCTGATGATCGGGACGGCCACTTCCTACACACGGATCCTTCGACTATTGTCCGGCTCCACGCCCCCACCATACCCACCATGCCCATGACCGTTGAGATCTGGAGCGACGTCGTTTGCCCCTTCTGTTACATCGGCAAACGTGAGTTCGAGGCCGCCTTGGCGCGATTCCAGCACAAGGAGGAGGTCGCGTTGATCCGGAAGAGCTTCGAACTCGACCCGCACGCTCCGGAACGCAGTGAGCACGACATGTACGGCATGCTGATGAGCAAGTATGGCGGTACCCGGGCCGATGCCGAGGCCAGGGTGCAGGGTGTCGTGGAGCGGGCCAACAGGGTGGGGCTCGCGTATCGGATGGAGCAGGTCATCATCGGCAGTTCGTTCGATGCCCACCGCTTGATCCAACTGGCAAAGACCCTTGGGAAGGATGATGTCATCGAAGAGCGACTGTTCCGGGCTTATTTCACCGAGGGTGTACACCTTGCCGACCATACCAACCTGGTGCGGCTCGCGGTCGAAGCGGGGCTGCCAGGCGAGGAGGTGGTCGCGATGTTGGTCTCCTCCCGGTTCACCGAGGAAGTGCGTGCTGATGAACTGGAGGCGCAGCGACTGGGCATCCGGGGTGTTCCCTATTTCGTGATCGACCGCCGCTACGGTGTCAGCGGTGCGCAGCACAGCGATCACTTCCTTGGCGCGCTGGAGCAGGCATGGAAGGAGCGCCACGCGGTGAAATGAGCCCGTGCAGTGGTGCGCTGTCCGACCACATCCGCGCTGCGGATCAGCGCCTGCTGGCCATTGCTCCACACAGGTGGAAGAGTAGCCGCGCACCCACGTTCGCGTCCCATTCATCCTTGCCCGGTGCCACTTCCACCAGATCGAAACCGATGATGGTGCGCTCCTTGGCCAGCCTGCTGAGCAGATAGGTGGCCTCCTCGAACTGGAAGCCGCCCGGCACCGGCGTCCCCGTGTGCGGGCACAGCATCGGGTCCAGGCCGTCGATGTCGAAGCTGATGTGTACCTGCTCGGGAAGGGCCGCGATGATCGCGTCGCATTGGTCCCGCCAGGTCACCCCTTCGTACTGCTGGCGGCGAACATCGGCACTTCGTACGATCCGCACCCGCTCCTTGTGGCTAAGGAATACGTTGTTCTCCTGTTCGCAGAGATCGCGTGTGCCAACGGATACGAGCTTGGTGAGCTGCTTGATCGGTAGCGCGTTGTACATGATGCTCGCATGGCTGTAGGTGAATCCCTCGTAGGCCACGCGCAGATCCAGGTGTGCGTCGATGTGGAGGATCCCGAACGACTTGTGGCGTTTCCCTTGGGCGCGGTAGAAGCCGAGCGGTGTACTGTGGTCGCCACCCACCAGGCCCACCAGTTTGCCCCGCTCCAGCCAATAGCTTGTGCGTTGCTCCACCCACATGTTCATCACCTCGCACTCCGCATTGATCCGTTCCAGGGCCTTTTTCGCCTTGGCCTTCTGCTTGGTATCGCCACCTTCGATCAGCACGTCGATCACCAATTTCGCTTCCTTCTTCAGCGCCTTGCTCTGTTCCAGAAGAGCCTTGGGGACCTCATCCATCGCGATCCCCCGTTTCCAGAGTGAAGGGAATTCGGGGTTGAAGAGATCCACCTGGGAACTCGCCTCGAAGATGGCATCCGGGCCGTGCGAGGTGCCACCGCCATAACTCGTCGTCACCTCCCAAGGCACCGGCACCAGCACGATGTCCGCCTCATCGGTCGTGAAGGGAAGGCCGTAGATGCCCGCATCGGGGTGGCCCGGGCCGTTCGGGTCGAAGGTCTTGATCTTGCTGGCTTTGCTCATGGTCTTCGGGAGGTGGCAATGCTGCGAAGGTAGTTTCGGGTGGCGTTGATCCCGACCATGCGGCCGCTGATGCGTTGACCTCGATACCCACTGGATCCGGGGATATGCACCTGTTCGCATCCGGGCATGCACCGGTCCACATTGGATATGGGAGATCACTTTCCAGGGATCCGGCTGGGTTCGATCGCTGCACTCCTACCGTTTGAAGATGGAGCCGATGCCCTTGCTGATCCGCTGTGCCACCTCGATCCCCTTGCTCAAGGATTCCGTGGAAATGTCCTCGTATTGGTCGCCGCTCAGGTGGTTGTCGAACTGCTGCGGGTAGATGATCACCCGGCTGTTGGAGGCGAAGTACCGCTCGAGCTTCGATGGCAGGTTCTCCATCGGACCCATGTAGGAGGTGGCACCTTTGCGGGCCGAAACACAAACAAGGATGTCGTCCGGTTGGATATCCCTGGCCAGCACCAGGATGTCTTCCCAATCCACGAAGGACTTGGTGGTGAGCGAGGCCGTGAGCTTCGCTTTGGCCATCGTCCGTTTCACAGCGTTCTCCGTTGCTTCATTGCAATAGAGCTGGATCGGGATGCTCAATTCCTGCGCGAGTTTGGCCAGTGTGTTGAACCATTGGTGGAAGCCGTACTCGAATTCGGCCAGCGGTGGCGTGATCACGACCATGCGCTTGTGGATGGCCAGTGGCTTCTCGAAGTGGCACACGAAGACCGTCTTGTTCGTATGCGACAACAAGTGGTCCATCTCCTCGCCGAACAACTTGTCCAGGATCCCCGCGCGTTGTGTCCACCCGATCACGATGAGGTCGGACATCACCTCCTTGGCCATACGAGCGATCCCGCTCGTTGCGTTGTGGTCGATCGTGGTGATGATGTTCATCTTGGTCTCCGTGGCCGAGGCCTGCACCACGTAGTCGTTCAACTTGTTCCTCGCCTTCAGGATGTTCACTTCGGCCTCGCTGTTGTTCGATACCACCGAGAGGAGGGAGATCGGGCTGGTGGACCGCTTGTCCTTGATGAGGATCGCGAATTCGACCAACTTATCCATGCTCGGCCCCGGATTGATCGGTAGCAGGATGTGCTCGTCCCGTGTGCCGTTGGAGCGCACCAACGCGTCCAGATCCTCCTCGGAGTCCAGGATGATCCGTTTCGCGGCCTGCTCCGCGGCGAACGAGGCCACGATGCAGGTCACCAGGATCAGGATGATCGTGCCGTTCAGGATGTTCTCGTCCAGGATCCCCGCCCGGTACCCCACCAGGATCACGGCAAGTGTGGCCGCAGCATGGGAACTGCTCAAGCCGAAAATGAGCTGGCGCTGCGCGGTTGAATACTTGAAGATCAACTGCGTGAATAGCGCAGCGAGCCATTTTCCGAATAAGGCCACCACGGTGAGCGTGGCCGCCACGACCAAGGCCGTAGGGCCGCTCAGGATCACGCGCACGTCCACCAGCATGCCCACGCTGATCAGGAAGAAGGGAATGAACAAGGAGTTGCCGATGAACTCGATCCGGTTCATCAGCGCGGAGGAGTGAGGGATGAGCTTGTTCAATGCCAGCCCCGCCGCGAAGGCGCCGATGATGGGTTCCACACCGGCGAGCTCGGCCAGGAACGCCGCCAGGAACACCATGGAAAGGACGAAGATGTAATGCGAGTGTTTCTCGCTCTCCAACTTCTGGAAGAACCACCGGGCGATGCGGGGTATCACCAGGAAGATGATCGCGGAGAAGACGGTGAGCGACCCGGCCAGTCGGAACCAGAATGCTTGGTCCAGGGTCCCATGGCTGTTCGCCATGATCACCGCCAGGATCACCAGCACCGCCGTGTCCGTCAGGATCGTGCCACCTACGGTGATCGCCACGGCCTGGTTCTTCGAGATGCCGAATTTGCTCACGATCGGATAGGCCACAAGGGTGTGCGTGGCGAACATGCTGGCCGTGAGCAAGCTCGCATTGAAGTCATACTCCAGCAAGTAGTAGCACACCGGGAACCCCACCCCCAGTGGAAGAATGAACGTGAACAGTCCGAATACCAGGCTCTTGTTCCGGTTCGACCGGAATTCGTTCATGTCGAGTTCGAGACCCGCGATGAACATGATATACAGAAGACCGATCGTGGAGAATAGCTTGATCGCGGCGTTGTTCTCCAGGAAGTTGGCCCCATGAGGGCCGATCACCACCCCAGCGATGATCAATCCGATGATCGCCGGGATGTTCAACTTGCGCAGGATGATCGGCGAAAGCAGGATGATGAACAGGATCAGCGAGAATACGAGGACGGGATTGCTCAATGGCAGTGCGAACTCATTGGCCAAATGCTTGAAATACTCCGTCATCTATCGGTTCCTTGCTTTTTTGAATGTCCCTTGGTCGGTCGGTCCATCGCTTTCCTTGGACATCCGGTGTGTTCTGTTCAGGTTCGCTTTCCTACATGCGGTGCATGGAGGGCAACGCACCGCGAGTTCAATTCGCATGAAGTAGGATCCGAAACCAAGGTACTACCATCCCGCCATAAGACGTTATCCGATCCGCTCACCTTCTTCCACATGACCTCGGCGACCAGGTCCTTCCGTGGGTCCAGCTACGCAACGACTTGTTCGTCCCGCAGCATTGCCGATGGCCCTGTGAAAGGGTCGCGGCGCATCGCTGGGCCGATACATATTGCGAAGTGGTACCACTGATCGGAAACGGGCGGGCTTCCACGGAGATTCCGACCCCGATCGAACGATCCGTGGGACGGTATGAAAAGCGAGCGGCGACCTCATCGGTCGCCGCTCGTGTCCGCTCGGTTCCGGTCAGCTCCTCTTCACCGGAGCTACGGTCTTTGTGGGTTTCGTCGGCACGGCAGGCTTGGATGGGGTCGTCGCTGGCTCTATCAATGCGGGTTCCACCACGGGTGGGGCGACCTTCCGTTCCACGAGGGTCATCTCGTTCACCAGGTGGCCTGCACCCGCGAACACATCGATGGTCCACAGTACGTAGCGGATGTCCACGCTGATCGTGCGCTGCAGTTCCGGCTCGAAGGCGATGTCGCCGCTCATGGCCTCCCAGTTCCCGTCGAAGGCGATGCCGATGAGTTCGCCGTTCCCGTTGAACACACCACTTCCGCTGTTGCCACCGGTGATGTCGTTGTTGCTGATGAAGCACACCACCAGTTCGCCGCTCTCATCGGCGTAACGGCCGTAGTTCCTGCTCAGCAGGAGTTCCTTCTGGCGTGCTGGTACGATGAACTCATCGTTCGTGGGATCCTCCTTCTCCAGTATGCCCTTGGCGGTGCAGATGTGCTTGTAGAACATGCCATCGCCCGGTACGTAGCTGCCCACCTGGCCGTAGGTGAGGCGCATGGTGCTGTTCGCATTGGGGTACCAGCTCCTCGCCGGGTCCTTCTCGCGCATGGCCGCCACCATCAGCCGGTAGCCGCGCGCCAGGTCCGCCTCGCCCGCCGCCAGGGCCGGAGCCAGGAAGGTGCGGTAGTGGTTCAGGCACGACTCGGCCGCCTGGAAGCCCAGGTCCTTGTCCAGCACCTTCAGGCTGGGCTTGGCCAGGAAGGCGTTCAACCGCTCCTTGCTGGTCAGGATGCTGGTCTTGAACAGGACTGCGGACCAAGCGTCGAAATCGCCCTTGAACTTCTTTTCCACCGTGTGCATCATCGAAGGCTGCAAGTCCCGCTCCACGTCGTCGTGGATCATGCGGAACATCTGTGCCGTCACTTTCTGGTCGATGGCAGGTACATAATCCTTCCAGAGCTCATCGGCAGCGGCCTGCACCCGTGCGACGGCGGCAGCCACTTTCGCGGCATCCTTCGGGTCGGTGGCCAGTTGCATCTTCAGCCCATACATCCTGAAGCCCAGAACGATCGCTTCGCTGCCGAAGGCGGCCTCCTGCATGTACACATTCGCCTTCTCGAATTTCGCACGTTCATTGTAGCCCGTCTCCAGGTCGGTGATCACGCTGCCGTACTTGGCCTTGCGCCCCGCATCCGCGTTCACCCAGGTCATGAGATCGGCTTCCTGCGCCTTCTTCTTGTCATACACCTTCAGGCGCTTCAGGCCGCGCTGCTGCCCGATGAAGTACTTCCAATAGTTGCTCACCTGGGCGTGCTTGCTCGCGTACTTGATCCGCGTGGCCTTGTCCCGGTCCATGAATTCGTCGTAGATGTCCAGTTTGGCACGACGGATCTTCACACGGCTCGGCTGCTCCACGTCCAGGGCCAGTTTCACCCCGTGGCTGCTCATGAAGCGGTCGGTGCTGCCTGGATAGCCCATGATCATGGCGAAGTCGCCCTCCTTCACACCGGCGGTGCTCACCGGGAAGTGGTGCGCGGGCTTGAAGGGTACGTTGGCCTCGCTCGGGTCGGCCGGTTCGCCATCAGGCCCCGTGTACACCCGGAACATGCAGAAGTCGCCGGTGTGGCGCGGCCACATCCAGTTGTCCGTGTCGCCACCGAATTTGCCGATCGCGCTGGGGGGGACACCCACCAACCGTACGTCACGATAGGTCTTGTAGTGGAACAGGTAGAATTCATTGCCTTCGAACATGGCCTTGAATTCGGTGCTCTGCCCATGCTCCTTGCTGCTCTCCGCGATCAGCTGCTGCGCGATCTCGCCGATCTTGGCGTCACGCTGCTCCTCGGTCATATCCGCGGTCAGTTGGCTGTTGATCTTTTCCGAGACGTCGTCGATCCGCTGAAGAAAGCTCACACTGAAGCCCGCCGGCAGTTCATCCTTGCGCGTCCTGGCCCAGAAACCGTCCGTGAGGTAGTCATGCTCAACGCTGCTGAGCCCTTGCACCGCATCGTAGCCGCAGTGGTGGTTCGTGAGGAATAGTCCCTCTGCGCTCACCATCTCGCCGCTGCAGAAACCGCCTCCGAGCCGCACGATACCGTCCTTCAGGCTGCTTTTGTTGATGGCATAGATGTCATCCGCAGTGAGCTTGAAGCCCAGCTTCTGCATCTCGGCCTCATTGATCTGTTTCAACTTGTTCAACAGCCACATGCCTTCATGGGCCTGGGTGCTGAAGAAGAGGAGGGCTGCCAGCAGCAGCGTGAACGTACGCTTCATGTTACGGGGTTGAGGGGGGCAAATGTATGATCCCCTGAGGAACAGGGAGCTGTGGGTGGGCCATAAGGCCCATTCGGGGATGAAAGGTCCACTTACACCATCTCGCAGTAAGGGGTGGTCCAAGGATGTGCAGCGATCTTTTCGCAGTGCGATAAGATGGGATCGTTGCGTAGCGGGGACTACGGAACGAGCCCGGCGGTGAAGCAATGCGGAAAAAGGACAAGCGGATCGGGCTACGCCTAACTGCGAGATGGAATTACTCCGTGGTGGGCATCGGCCTCCAAGGGATGGGCAGCAGGAGTCCTTCCGCCCGGTCGAAGATCAGCTTGAATTGGGCAGGTGCGCCGATGCGGCTCACCACGCGTTTGTCCTTGCCATTCGCGACCACACGTAGGATCGCACTGGGCAGGTCGGTCACGTCGCGGTCGTACCGGTCCTGGAATTGGAAGAACCCGAACTTCTCCGCATCGCCGATGATCCGCTCCAAGGTGTCCTTGCCGATCCACGCGCTGTGCATGCCCTCGCGCTCCACATGGGATCGGCCCTCGTAGGTGGCGTACCCACTGCGGTACACGTTGATCACGTATGCCGGGCACCTGCCGAAGCAGGGGGTACGCTGCAAGGTGACCACCAGGCTATCCGCCTTGTCCGGACCGCCTAACGTGGGGCTCTGCGTGGTTGGTGCTGTGGGGGCCTGGCCCGGATCCGATGCGGCGGTCTCCCGCGAGGAAGTGCAGGCGAACAGCGCCGCGCCGATCAATAGGGTGGCTACGCTTTTCATGTCGGTGCGTTTCTTCCACGAAGATGCGGATCCCGTGCCAAACCGAGGGCATCCCTCCGCCCCCTCCACCGTTGCGGGTCGTTAACGGCGCTTACGCGCGTTCTGCTGGGCCTGCTGTTGCTTCTGCATATCCTCCAACCGCTGCTGCCACTTGCTCTTCTTCCTCGGGGTCTTCATGTTCTGCAGCAGTTCCGCCCGGATCTTGTCCTCGTTCACGAACCAGCTCTTCATCACGGTCATCTGCAGGATGCTGATCACGTTGGCCAGGAGGTAGTAATAGCTCAGGCCGGCCGGCAGGCTGTTCATGAAGAAGAGCATCATCACCGGGAACAGGTACATCATCAGCTTCATGCTCGGCATGCCTTGCTGCTGCGGCATCTGCTTGCTGTTGATGGCCGTGTAGATCATGGTGCTGGCAGCCATCAGGATGGTGAAGAGGCTCACGTGGTTCCCATAGCCCAGGGGTACGGTGAAGGGCAGGTTCACGATGCTGTCGTAGGTGCTCAGGTCGTGGGCCCACAGGAAGCTCTGCTGCCGCAGCTCGATGCTGGCGGGGAAGAAGCGGAACATCGCATAGAGCACGGGTAACTGCACCAGCATGGGCAGGCAGCCGCTCGCGGGGTTCACCCCGGCCTTGCGGTACAGGTCCATCGTGGCCTGCTGCTTCTTCATCACATCGCCATCCTTGTGCTTCTCGTTGATCACGTCCATCTCCGGCTTCAGCAGGCGCATGCGCGCGCTGGAGATGTAGTTCTTGTAGGTGAGCGGCATCAGCAGGAGCTTGATGACGATCGTGAGCACCAGGATGATGATGCCATAGTTCCAGCCCCAACCATCGAGCCAGTTGAAGATGGGGATCACCAGCCACTTGTTCATCCAACCGAAGATGCCCCAGCCCAGATCGATGATCCGGTCGAACTCGGCGACCTCCGTGCGGCGCAGGGTGCCGTAATGGTTGGGGCCGAGATAGAAGCGCATCGGCAGGTCCACCCGGGCATCCCGCCCTTTTTCGAAGAAGAGGTGGGCCGCGTATTGTTTGGTGTGTATGCTGTCCTCCAGGGGTAGCACCGCGATCTCCGAACCATTGCTCGCGAAGCCGTCGTTGCTGATGATGCCCACCGTGAAGAAGTCCTGTTTGAAGGCCACCCAGTTCGTCCTGCCCTCCAACTTCTTGCTCTCGGCACTGCTCTCGCTCAGGTAATCGCGGTCTGCGTTGAAGTACTTGTAGTACACCCCGCACTTCTGCAGTTCGCCGGTGCGGAATTTCTCGTTGCTGAACCCTGTGAGCGTCCAGTTGAACACGGCGTTCCTTGCGTCCACCTCTCCATCCAGGCCCACCAGTTCGGCACGTACGTCCATGAAATAGGTGGTGCTGTCCAGTTGGTAGGTGATCCGCAGGTATTTCCCCGGGTCGGTGGTGGCCGCCGTAAGCGCCACGCCCGTGGTGCCACGCTTTTGTGCGCTGAAATGGAGGTCCTTGGTGCTGATGTCCAGGTTGCCCAGAAAGAAGCGGAACTCGTAGTTGCCGCTGTCCGGGTCGGCCAGGTACAGCGGGGTCTTCTGGTGGGTCTGGTATTCCTTCAGCCGGATCACCGAGGGCCGTGCCCCGTATGTGCTGATGGCGACCTGGAGCCGCTCGTTCTCCAGTACCACTTCCTCCGCCTTCCCCGTGCTGGCCGGTGTGAAGATCCCGAAGCGCTGGGCCTGTTGCACCTGGCGCAGGCTGTCGGTGTCCAGGGTGTCCCCGTTCGCCACCACCATGCTGTCGGTGCTTTGCGCCTGCAGGGTGGGGGTGGCCACGGCTTCCTTGTTGCGCATGGCCTTTTCCGCATCCCGCGCCTGCCGTTCGATCTCCACCTGGGCCAGGCTGTCCTGTTGGAATTGCATGCGGGCCTGTTCTTCCGCACTGGGCATGGTGTACCAGGTGTACACCCCCAGGATGGCCGCGATAAGGACGAAGCCGAGTATTGAATTCCTATCCATGCTGGATCCGCCGTTGGTTCAACCTGTTCGGCGGAAGGGCGGCAAAGATAGAAGGCGGGGGGGAACGCCATGGACCAGTTGCAGGGCCATGGCCGCCTGTACCATCCACACATTCAATACCAGCCGATCCGCTTGGCCTCTTCCCGGATGCCTTCTCCGCGAAACAGGTTCTGTAGGCCCCGTCACGCAACCTGTTCCGTGCATCGTTCTCCGAAAGGATCACGGCGCGGCTTTTGGCCGCCCAAGGCGTACATGGCATTACCATCCCGAATTGCAACAACAGATGCGTATTTGACAGACCTGTCCACCTGCACACAGGAGCTCAGGCCCACCCCTCCCTCACGCCTGCTGCACCTCCGCCTCCCGCTTCACGGGGGTAGCGCCCTGCTGCATGGCCGCTTTTACGAAGTGTACGAAGAGCGGGTGCGGCCGGGCCACGGTGCTGCGATACTCCGGGTGGAATTGTACGCCCACGAACCACGGGTGGTCCTTCACCTCCACGATCTCCACCAGCTTGGTCTGCGGGTTGGTGCCGGTGGCGCTCATTCCGGCCTTCTTGTACATGTCGATGTAGGCGTTGTTGAATTCGTAGCGGTGGCGATGCCTTTCGCTGATGTCCTTGCGGCCATACACCTTATGCACGGTGCTTCCTTCGGTGAGCTTGCAGGCATATGCCCCCAAACGCATGGTGCCCCCCTTGTTCTCAATGGCTTTCTGCTCCTCCATCATCGCGATCACCGGGTGGGTGGTGTCCGCGTTCATCTCGGTGCTGTTGGCATCGGCCAGACCAAGTACATGTCGGCCGAACTCGATCACCGCCATCTGCATGCCCAGGCAGATCCCCAGGAACGGGATCCGGTTCTCACGGGCATATTTGATGGCCTCGATCTTGCCTTCGATGCCCCGGTGCCCGAAGCCCGGTGCCACCAGGATCCCACTGAGGCCGCCCAGGTGTTTCGCCACGTTCTTGGCCGTGAGCTTCTCGCTGTGTACCCACTTGATGTGGAGCTTGCACTCGTTCTCGGCTCCGGCATGTTCCAGGGCTTCCTTGATGCTCTTGTAGGCATCCTTCAGCTCCACGTACTTCCCCACCAGCCCGATATGGACCTCCGAGGCCGGGTGCTTGTACCTGCGCAGGAAATCGTGCCAGGCCCGCAGGTCCACCTCGGGGTACCCGGCTATGCCGAGCTTCTGCAGCACCACCTGGTCCAGGCCCTCGGCCTGCATCATCAAAGGCACGTCATAGATGGTGTCGGCATCGCGGCTCTCGATCACCGCGTTGGCGTCCACGTTGCAGAACAGGGCGATCTTCTCCTTCATGCCCTTCTGCATGGGGTGCTCGGTGCGGCACACCAGCACATCGGGCTGCACCCCCAGGCTCAGCAACTCCTTCACACTGTGCTGGGTGGGTTTGGTCTTCAGTTCGCCGGTGGTGCCCAGGTAGGGGAGCAGGGTCAGGTGGATCGCAAGGCAGTCCCGGCCCTTCTGCCACTTCAACTGGCGGATGGCCTCCACGTACGGCAGGCTCTCGATGTCGCCCACGGTGCCGCCCACCTCGGTGATCACGAAGTCGTAGATCCCCTTGCGCCCCAGTGCCTGGATCTGGGCCTTGATCTCGTCGGTGATGTGCGGGATCACCTGCACGGTCTTGCCCAGGTATTCACCACGCCTTTCCTTGTTGATCACGTTCTGGTAGATCCGGCCGGTGGTGACGTTGTTGGCCTTGCTCGTGGGTACGTCAAGGAATCGCTCGTAATGCCCCAGGTCCAGGTCGGTCTCGGCGCCATCCTCCGTTACGAAACACTCTCCGTGTTCGTAGGGGTTGAGGGTGCCGGGATCCACGTTGATGTACGGGTCCAGCTTCTGGATGGTGACCGTGAAGCCGCGGGCTTGCAGCAGTTTGGCCAGGCTGGCACTGATGATGCCCTTGCCGAGGCTGGAGGTCACGCCCCCGGTTACGAAGATGTACTTGGTGGATCCCGTCATCACGCTGCGATCCGCCCTTGGATGGGCGTGGTGATCACGGGGTGTAAAGGTAGGATGTTCGGGCAGCGACCGCGCCCACTGTGGAAAAAGGCTGAGAAGTACCGGGCTGCGGACCGGTCACGCCCGGTCCGGCTCAGAACCGATAACTGATCCCCGCGCTGGGCAGCAGTGGCAGCTGGTCCACCCGCTCGAAGCGCACTCGGTCGAAATAGAAGATGTTCTGCCGGTCGTAGGCATTGGTCAGGCTCAGGTCCAATTCCACCTGCTGGTTCTCGTCGATGCGCCATGTCTTGGTCACCCCCAGGTCCAGCCGGTGGTAGGTCGGTAGCCGACCATCGTTCAACGGACCGAATAGGATCGCCAGGTCGGCATTGCTCGTGGTGTAATCGTGGTTCACATCGCCGTTGAATGGCGTGCTACCGTAATAGCCCTGTGTTTTTGTGAATGGGAAGCCCGATCCGAAGTTCCAGCGCACGTTCACTTTCCAGGCATCGAACCGGCCGAACGCATAGCTGGCCACCAGGTTGATGTTATTGCGACGGTCCCAGACCGGGTTATAGGTCTGTGCCCCGTCCCAACGGTCCACGTACGTGTAACTGTACACCGCCCAGAAGTAGTAGTTGTTCCGCTCGTACTTCAGCAACAGGTCGGCGCCGTAAGCCTGGCCGGTCTCGATGATGTAGTCCTTCTTCAGCTCATCGGGTTTGTCGGCGAACTCCTCGGTGTCGTTGAAGAGTTTGTTGCGGTTCAGGTTGGTCACCTGCCGGAAGTCCTTCAGGTACACCTCGAAGTTGGCCGAGAACGCATCGGTGATGTCGTACTCGAAGCCACCCACCACGTGGTTGGCCCGCTGCAGGGGGTCGCGTACATCACGCCGTTCGCCGCTCTTGTCCATGAAGGTGCGTGGCAGGTTGTCCGGGCTGGAAAGGAAGCCGTAGAAGAGGTTCACCACGTCGCGGTCGCTGTTGGCGGCCACCAGGTTCTGGCTGTAGCGCCCGGCCGAGGCCTTGAAACGCAGGTCGTCCGTGATGTTCCACTTCAACCCGATCCGCGGCTCGGGGTTGGCCACGGAGAGCGAGGCGTAGTAGTGCAATCTGATCCCCGGCTCCAGCACCACTTTCTTCCACACTTTCTTGTAGGTGAAGTAGCCCGCGATCTCGCTGGTGTTCTCCTCCTGTTTGAATTCGCGCCCCAGGCTGTTGAAGAACTCGAAGTTGGTGCGGAAGCCGAGCACCTCCACCCCGTACTTGATCTCGTCCGCCCGATTGAAGACCTTGAAGTTCATGGCCCCATTGAAGCCCGCGATGTCGCTGGTGCGCGGTGGCAGATCACCCTCGGTGAGGGAGATGCCGTAGTTCGATGCGCTGAAAGTGCCCTCGATCAAGACCGCCGAACCGGCCGGTACCAGTACGAAGTTGGTGCCCGCACCCCAGTTGTTCCAATTCAGGTCGCTCACCTGGCGGTACTTCACCCCATCGCTGAAGTTGAAACCGAACAGGTTGAATTTGCTGCCGTTCCGGCCGTTGAAGCTCAACTTACCGAACGCATCGGTGAAGGTGAATGGCAAGCCACCCTCTTGCACGTTCTCGTAAAGGATCCTGCTGCTCCGGTCCAGGTAGCTGTGCCGCAGGTTCATCAGGAAGGAGCTCGAGCCGCCGCCATCCTCCTTCTGCTTCTTCAACGGACCTTCCAGCAGCAGCTTACCGGTGAAGGTGCTGGCCGCCACCCGGCCGCTCAGCCGTCGCTTGTTACCGTCGCGGGTGGTGATGTCCATGATCGAACTGATCCGGCCACCGTGTTCCGCTCCGAAGCCCGCCGAATAGATGTCGGCATTGCGGATGATGTCGTTGTCGAACACGCTGAACAGGCCGATGCTGTGGAAGGGATTGTACAGCACCATGCCATCGAGCAGGGACTTGTTCATGATCGGCGAGCCACCCCGTATGTACAACTGCCCGCCCTGGTCTCCCGTGAAGATCACCCCGGGCACCACTTGCAGGTATTGCGCCAGGTCGGCCTCGCCACCGATGGCCGGTAACCGTTCGATCTGGCGTGGTGTCAGCTTGGTCACCCCGGTGCGCACCGTGGTCTGTGCCTCCTGTTTCTCCCCGCTCACCTCGAATTCCTTGATCTGGATGGCGCTTTTGCTCAGGTACAGCTTCTCGGTGAGGATCTGGTCGCGGCCCACCGTTACGGCCTTGGTGGCGGTGTCGTAGCCCAGGTAGGTCACCTGTAGGGTGTAGGCGCCGGGATCCACCTTGCTGATCGAATAGTAGCCGTTCACATCCGTGGCGGCCCCGATGGTGGTGCCTTGCAGGATCACGTTCGTGAAGATGATGGGCTCGCCCGTCAGCTTGTCGTACACGAAACCCCGGATGGTGCCGGATTGGGCCAGCAGCAGGGTGGGGAGGAAAGCCAGGAACAGGAAGGACCAGTGGAGCGAACGATGCATGGTTTTCACAGAGGGGCGCTAAGGTAGCCGAATGCCCCTGTTGCCCATGGACCGTTCGCGGCTCAACGGGACCGATGGTCGTCCAAGAGTGACCGGAACCGACGCCTACGCCATCACCTTGGCCAACAGTTCACGCAGCAGTTCGCCCTGGTCGCTTCCATCGCCGCCCAGTCCTTTGCTGCGCAGATCGCATTGCCGCAAGTGGCGCTGCGCTTCGGCCAATCGACCTGGGGGGTAGTTCTGGGCCTGCTGCACGTAGTCCTTCACGAAGTATGGGTTCACCTTCAGTTCCGAGGCCATCTCGGCCTGGCTCTTGCCCTTGCAGGCATGCACCAGGGCCAGCTTGCTGAAGTATGTGTTCAGGAAACCAAGGGTCAGCACCAATGGGTTGTCCTTGGGGTTGGCCGCGAAGTGGTTGGCGATGCGCTGCGCTTTCTCCGCGTTCCGCAACCCGATCGCGTTCTGCAACTCGAACACATTGTAGTCCTTGCTGATGCCGACGAAGCGCTGGATGACCTCGCTTGTGATGGCTCCGCCTTCCTCGGTCACCAAACACAGCTTCTCCACCTCCTTCACCGCCTTGGAGAGGTCGGTGCCCAGGTGGTTGGCCAGCAGCGTGGCTTCGGCACCGCCCAGTTTCCGCTTCTGGTTCTTGGCGAATGAGACCAGCAGGTCCGGGATCTTCTCCTCCCGCACCTTGTCGCTCAGGAAGACCTGCCCACCCCCTTTCTGCACGCTCTTCAGGATGCTCTTGCGCCCATCGATCTTCTTGTGCTTGTAACAGAGCACGAGCACGGTGGTCGGTGTGGGTTTCAGCAGGTAGGGTTCCAGTTTCTCCACCTGATCGATCCGCCAGGTCTGCAACTCGCGCACCACCACCAATTGCCGTTCGGCCATCATGGGATAACGCAGGCAGGTGTCCTTCACCTGGTCCGCGTCGCAGTCCCTTCCGTACAGGATGGTCTGGTTGAAGTCCCGCTCATGGTCCTGTAGGGTCAGGCGTTCCACCTCCGCCGCGATGCGATCGATGAAGAAGCCTTCCTCCCCGTGCAGCATGTACACCGGCTTGAACTTGCCGGCCCGCAGGTCGATCATCCCCTTCTTGTAGTCGTCCAGGGTGCTCATCGGGTGGTTGGAACGCTGATGCGCCCAGTGAGAATGACCATTGCCGATGGGGTGACCGGAGTCCCCGCCCCGTTTCCGGTATTCCGGATGGTGTCGCACATCGCTCTGCCCACTTTCGGATCCGTGCTCCTCATATCGACCCGTGTCATCAGCGTTCTTCTCAGTCGAATCGGAGGTGCTTCACCGAACGCCCTTCGTTGATGATCTCGCGCAAGGCATCGATCCCCAGCCGCACATGCCTTTCCACGAAGTTGCCCGTCACCTTGGCATCGCTGGCACTGGTCTTCACTCCTTCGGGCACCATGGGTTGGTCGCTCACCAGGAGCAGGGCACCGGTGGGGATCTCGTTGGCGAAACCGGTCATGAACAGGGTGGCCGTCTCCATGTCGATCGCCATGGCCCGGATCTGGCGCAATCGCTCCTTGAAGGGCTCGTCATGCTCCCACACCCTGCGGTTGGTGGTGTATACGGTGCCGGTCCAGTAGTCCATGTCGCGGTCGCGTACCGCGCCGCTCACCGCCCGTTGGATCATGAAGCTCGGCAACGCCGGCACCTCCG
Source organism: Flavobacteriales bacterium (assembly GCA_020848295.1). Lineage (GTDB taxonomy): Bacteria > Bacteroidota > Bacteroidia > Flavobacteriales_F > PHOS-HE28 > PHOS-HE28. The sequence goes on along the minus strand of JADLAI010000108.1, from coordinate 7,861 downwards.
GAGGGAAATAGTCATTGCTGGTGCCCTCCCCACGTATCGCCGCGATCGGCAGCACCAGGTCGCCCAACTGGTTCTTCCGCTTCAACCCGCCACACTTCCCCAGGAATAGCACGGCCTTGGGTGCGATGGCGCTCAACAGGTCCATGGTGGTGGCCGCCATCGGACTGCCCATGCCGAAGTTGATCATCACCATGTCCTCTGCCACGGCCACCTTCATCGCCTTGTTCTGAACGGGCACTACGGCCCCGGTCTGCTGGCAGAAGATGTCGATGTAGTTGTCGAAGTTGGTGAGCAGGACATGGGGCCTGAACCGGTCCAGTTCCAAACCGGTGTACCGCGGAAGCCAGTTCCTGACGATATCTTCTTTCGTGCGCACTTTTGTGGGGTGAAGTCCGTGTCAATGCAGGTGCTTGACCTGCCGGACCATGGTGTCAAAACTAAGCATGGTGCCGATGGTACCAAGGTTTTCGACCCCATCCGGCGGCGCTGGCTCGACCTTACCCCGGAGGAGTGGGTGCGCCAACATGTGCTCAACCTGCTCGTTCATGACATCGGCTGTCCGCCTTCCTTGGTGGCCGTAGAGGCCCCGCTTAAGTTACACGGCCTGCCCAAACGGGCCGATATCGTGGTGTACGACCGTCGGGGCGGACCGGTGCTCCTGGTGGAATGCAAGGCGCCGGAGGTGCCGTTGAACCAGGCCGTGCTGGAGCAGGCGGCACGCTACAACATCACCCTGAAGGTGCCCTACCTCATGGTCACCAACGGCCTCCGGCACTATTGCTGCACGATCGACCATCAACGCGGCACGGTTGACTTCTTGCCTACACTTCCTGGTTTCGCCGTGTTGGCGCCGGGGTGCTCACCGTAGCTTTGAGGCATGCTGGTACGTACGCTCTTGGCCACCCTGGGGTTGGCCATTTCCGCTTTCTCCATGGGCCAATTCTCCGAGAAGATGGATCTTACCCTACGCCACCACCTCGACAAGCATGCAGGGGAGGGGGGGGAGTTCAGTCTCTTCATCCACGGTGATGGCACGAGGGTGAGCGAGGCGGTGCGCAAGGTGGGTGGCCGGGTCACCATGGCCACCGCCAACCTGGTGAACGCCCGTGTGCCGATCGCGGCCGTGCGCGCACTCGCCACCGACCCCGCGGTCGATCATTTTGAATTCAACTTCGCACGCGGGGTACTGCTGAACGATTCGGCCCGTGTGAAGAACCACGTGGTGGAGGTGCATACTGGCCAGGCCCCCTTGCCGCAGGGCTACGACGGTAACGGGGTGCTGATGGGCATCATCGATACCGGGCTCGATATCACGCATCCCGATTTCCGCGATGCGGATGATGTGACGAGGGTGTACCGTTATTGGGACCAGGTGCCTGGCCCGAATCCCGGCTCACCGCAGCCATACGGTTATGGGACCGAATGGACCACCGCGGAATTGGAGGCCGGTGGGGCGATACCGGTGGATCCGCAGGGGCACGGCACCACCGTTTCGGGCACCGCGGCAGGCAACGGACTGGCCAACGGCAGGCACACGGGAGTGGCCTCGGCCTCACCCATCGTCGTGGTGGCGAGCGCGCTGGGTGTGGCCAACTGGTCGGCCACCGTGGCCGATGGGGTGAAGTACATCCTGGACCAGGCCGATGCTCTTGGAATGCCGGCCGTGATCAACATCAGCATGGGTTCGTACAGCGGCTCCCACGATGGCAAGGATGCGGCGGCATTGTTGATCGATGGGTTGCTCCATGCGGAGACCGGTCGTGCCCTGGCCGCCGCAGCGGGCAATTCGCACGGCAGTTTCCCCTACCACGTGCATACCGAGGTGGGGCCGGATACCACCTTCTCCTGGTTCCAGACCAACGATTTCCCCGAGGCCTACAACGTATTCGACTTCCCCAATGTGTTCTTCGAGGTGTGGGCCGATGCGGAGGATCTGGCCAACGTACGATTCGCGATCGGGGCTGATCGTGCCTTGCCTGTGCTCAACTTCCGCGGAAGAACGGGCTTCCACACCGTGGCCGATGCGATGGGGACCACCCTGTCCGAGCCTCTGATCAGTGCAAGCGGGAATATCCTGGGTACAGTGCAGTTCTACGCCCAGCAACGCGGGGAACAGGTGCTCCTCCAGGTGCTGATCGCCTCGCCGGATACGGCCGACTGCCTCTGGCGTTTCATGTCCACCGGTAGTGGCTCCTTCGATATCTGGACGCTCACCACCTTCACCCGCACGGCCAACGTCATCGGTCCCATGCTCGCCGAACAGTGGCCGGGCGGCTTGCCCTATCCCAGCCCGGAGGAGTACCCGGCCATGGCGCATTACGTGGCCCCGGATCACAACCAGCACATCGTGGATTCCTGGGCCTGCCTGCCCGATGTGCTCACCGTGGCGAACTACTGCAACGAGGTGTCGTACATCGATTATTTCGGTGTGGAGCGCGGCGTGGATGGTACCGAACAGGACATCTCCCCGACCAGCAGTACGGGCCCCACCCGCGATGGACGCACCAAGCCCGATGTGGCCTCCACGGGCGATGTGACATTCACCGCCGGGCCCCTTGCCGCCATCCAATGGATCATCGAGAACCAGGTGGGCTACAAGGTGGATCCCGGTGGCATGCACATCCGCGATGGAGGGACCTCGCAGGCCTCGCCGGCCGTGGCGGGGATCGCCGCGCTCTACCTTCAGCACTGTCCCGATGCGGGCATCGCCGAGGTCGCCAACGCCATTCGTAAGACCGCACGGTCCGATGCCTTCACCGGTCCGGTGCCCAACCCGCGTTGGGGCCATGGCAAAGTGGATGCTTTCGGCGCCCTGCTCAACCGCACCGCGCTCATTGCACCCACCACCACGATCTGTGAAGGCGGGTCGGTGGAAGTGTCCTACCTGGGTGAACTGGGCGAGCTGCTGTGGAACACCGGTGCCACCACCGACCAGATCTCCGTCTCCACCAGCGGCCCCATCAGCGCCACCATGGTCACCCCGTCGGGCTGCACGGCCTACACCGATACGCTGCACTTCACGGTGTCCCCCCTGCCATCCACTCCGCAGATCCAAATGGCCGGTCCCGTGCTCACCAGCAGCGCAGCGCTCGGTTACCAATGGTTCGAGGGCGGCTCACCCATCGCGGGTGCCACCGAGCAGGAATGGACCGCCATCTGGGTCGGTTCGTACCAAGTGCAAGTGACCGACGCCAACGGTTGCACGGCGATGAGCGATCCGGTCCAGGTGCTCAGTGTCGGCCTCCACGAAGCCACCGCCGATGGGTTGTGCCTATGGCCCAGCCCGGTGCGCGATGTCCTGCACATTACCACGCCGAACATCGCGGGCGCGCAGGAACTGCGGATCTTCGCGAGCGATGGCCGCTTGATGCGTGAGATGCGTCACAACGGATCGGGTGTCGTTCAACTCCTGGTCACGGACCTTGCGCCGGGCACCTATACCGTGGATGTCCGTTCAGGTAACGCACATTGGGTGCAACGTTTCGTGTGTGTACCGTAGGCACCATTCGTGAGCCAGCGCACGGCGCGGTCACAGCCCCACGCTCATCCGCGAGGGCAGGTCGATCAGTGCAGTACCACGAGCTTCGCCGTGCCGCCCATGGTATGCAAGCTGTACGAACCTGCGCTCCAGCTCCCCGTGGCGAGCGTCGTGGTCCCGTTGATCGTGCCGCGCCACACCTCCCGTTGCAGTGCATCGCGGATCACCACGTCCGTGCGTTGATCCACGGTGATCGTGATCCGTTCGTTCGCCGGGTTGGGGAACACCAGGAAGGCCGTATCCGATGCGCGGTCGATCCCTGTGGTCAGCTCATTGTTCGCGGCGAACGTGGGCCCTTGCTGCACGAAGGGTCCGGTGCCGTTCGGGATCCGCGCCAGTGCCGTATTCGCCGTCTGTTCCCCGTAGCTGAGGTGGTCCAGGACCACACCGGAGGATGCCGCGAGCCATACCTCCTCGCCGCTGGCGGCCAGCTTGAAGTTGGCATGCAGCAGGCCCTCCGCATGATCCTCATCCGCCCATATGATCAGGTAGCCGTTCGGGCCGATGACGGTGCCATCGGGGATCCGCCACTTGTACACCTGGTTCCCATCATCGCTCAACCAGCCACCGCCCAGGTCGAACGGCTCCGAACCGTTGTTGTACAGCTCGATCCAATCCTCGTACTGGCCCGCTTCATCCTGAGCGCCCGTCGTGTTCTGGGCCATCACCTCGTTGATCCGTACCGCCGGGTCCACGGCGAATTCCACCTGCACGAGGTAGGTGTACACATCGTGCTCGGCTCCCGGCGGATCGAAGGAAACGCTCTGGGCCGCATTGGTGCCCGTTGCCATCACGTAATAGCGTACCCGTGTCTGGCCCGGTGCAGGTGGTATCTGCGCACCGAACACGCCGTCACCAGCGGCGCCATCCCCGTGCGTGCCGTCATCATACATCTCCGTGCGGGCGAAGGTGCCATAGGCCCCAGGACAATGGAAGAGGTCCACACGGGAGGCTGCGCCGGTGATGCTGGCCGTGACCGTTGTGGACTCGCTGGGGAGCGGATCCGCCCATTCCACCTCGTTCACCCGGTGGGAGACGCCACTGATCACCGGGGCCACCTGGGCCACCTCGGTGTTCGCCATCAGGTTGTTGCGCCGGGTGGTGATGACGTTCGGTAGTATGATCAGTTCATTGGTGAACGCGGTATAGGTATACAGCTTCTTCGGATCGGCCTGCACCTCGGCATCGATCAGGGTGGAGTAGCTGGAGAGCAAGGCGTTGAAGCTGGTGCTCTGCATCTTCTCCTGGATCAGGGTGCGTAGGTGGGCCAGGTAGCGCTGCCGCATCGAGGGCACCGCAAGGAGCCGGTTCAACAGCGGGTAGTTCGCGTCGTTCGCATGGTAGAAGGCGCTCCAGTTCGCGGCGCTCGTCTTCATCACACTGTTGCCGTCGTACTCCAACGGGGTCATGCGTTCGGTCTCCGTGTCGAAGTACAGGTAGTAGTCCATCTTGCCCTTGTGGACGTAACCATCGTCGTCCGCGAAGGCGATCTCGGTCGCCAGGAACCACAACGTACGATCAACGTCGAGGTGCCTCCTCAGGCTATCCTCCAGGGCATTCAGTGGTACCTGTCCCAGCACCTGGCATACACGCACCAGATCCTCCCAGGGGCTTGTCCGCTCCGACCGTTTCAACGTGTAGTATTCCTGGTAGCTCGCCGTGTCGGTACCAAGGTCGTTCAGCGCGGCGGTGCCATCTCCCCATTGCCCCCCCGGTCCAGGCCAACCACCACCACTTCCGGGCGGACGGTCGGCACGCCACAGGCTGCCATCGTTGCTGAAGTACCACTCGCGCAGGAAGTCGCTGTTCAGTTGTTGTACGCTGGGGTAGAGGCCCCAGCTCGCCCCATTGATGTTGAGGTGAACGAAGTTGGCCTTGGCTGCCGGGACATGGTCGCGGATCAGGTCCAGGTACACCACCTCGCGCAGGAAACTCGGATCCTGGAATGCGTTGTTCAAGTTGAGCGTCTCGTACCCCAGTAACTCCTGCCCCTCGATGGCATGGTCCAAGGTGAGGTTGAACGATCGCTTCTGCGATCCCGGAGGCAGCATGTTGTAGCTCGTTTGCCCCTTGAAACGCACGCCTACACTGTCATACACCACGCCATCCACGGTGAGTGTCGCGGGGAGGTCCGTCTGGCTGTCGTAGTTCTGCTGCATCAACGTCCAGTAGTTCGGCTGGGCGAACTGGAGGTCCAGCGTGCGGATCGTTGGTTTGGCATAGAGGCCCGTGCTGGGTAGGCCCCCCGTGAGCAGGCGATGGGTGGCCGGTTCCAGGTACATCTCGGCCGGTAGTTCCTGGCCCATGGCCGGGCCGATCAACAGGGTGCTGAGGGCGATGGTGGTGCTACGCATCGGGCTGGTGTTCGTATTCAGGTGGGGTCCACAAAGGACAAGCAAGGCGGCGTTCGGTTCGATCGGTTCGATCGCCATTCGTCCGACCACGTTCTTTCATCGCTGGAATTGTTCTGAAAGTCGTCGGGATCAATGAACCCGCTCCCCGCCGAGGTAGGTGGCCGTTACCCGCACCCGGCTGCCCGGCTTCGCCATCAACTCCGGATCCCCGTTCAATAGCACGAAGTCAGCGCACTTGCCCGGTTCCAAGCTGCCCAGCTCTTTCTCGGAAAAGGTGCTGATCGCGTTCCAGATGGTCATGCCACGCAAGGCGTTCTCCGGCGAAAGGGCATTGCCAGGCTGGTAGCCGTTCGGCGGTGTACCATGCGCATCCTGGCGATACACCGCCGAACGGAACGTGGCCAGCGGATCGATCCCTTCCACCGGGAAGTCCGTTCCGAGCGCAAGAAGCCCCATGGTCTTCCGCAGGTCCTCGTAAGCGTAAGCGTACCGTTCACGTTCCGGTCCGAGGCGTTGTCCGACCCAGGGTCCATCGCTGGTGGCATGTGTGGGCTGTACACTGGGGATGATGCTGAACGTGGCGAACGCACCGCGGTCCTCCGGGGCCACCACCTGGGCATGCTCGATCCGCCAGCGCAGGTCGTTCGCACCCCCCAATACCTCGCCGTACACTCCCAACAACAGGGCATTGGCCGAGTCGCCGATGCAATGGGTGTTCATCTGGAAACCGTGCGCCTTGCACCACTTCGCCACCTCCAGGAAATGCTCCCGCGAGGCTAGTTGCAAGCCGTGGTGCCCTGCCTGGTCCGAGTAGGGGGCTTTGAGCAAAGCACCGCGCGACCCCAGCGCCCCATCGGCATACACCTTCACACTGCGTACCGTGAGCCGCTCCTCCGCGATGGGCCCGTTCCGTTCGAAGTGCGCCAGGTTCTCCGGCGCATCGGTCACCATGGCGTACACGCGCATCTTCAAGCTGCCCTCCTGCTGCATCCTTCGGATCAGGTCGATCGTGCCGACATCCAGACCGGCGTCACACACCATCGTCAGGCCCACCGCGAAACAATCGGCCTGTGCGGCCAGCAGGGCCTTGCGTTTGGTATCCTCATCCGCTTCATCGAAGATGGTCTGGAACACCGATACGGCATTGTCCACCAACAACCCGGTGGGTTTCCCATCCTTCGTCCCCATCAACCCGCCTTCGATCGTTCGTCCCGGATCGAAACCCACGCGCTCCATGGCCGCCTGGTTCACCACCGCCGCATGCCCATCGATCCGCTGAAGCAGGACCGGCCGACCTGGGAATAACTCGTTCAGTAGGGTATTGTCGGGCAGTGTTTCATCGGCCCAATCGTTCTGGTCCCAGCCCCGACCAAGGATCCAGCCATCACCCGGATGCGCGGCGATGAAGGTCTTCGTCCGCTCGATCACCTCGCTCCAGGAAGCTGTTCCGCTCAGGTCCACCTTTTGTTTGTTCAACCCATATCCGAAGAAGTGGCAATGCCCGTCGATGAACCCTGGCAACACCACTTGGCCCGCGGCATCCACATTTTCCTTCGCCGCGTACCGGTTCAGGATCTGCCGTTCCGCGCCCAACTCCACGATACGCCCGTCCTTGATCGCCATCGCCTGGTATTCCGTGCCGGCCTCGTCCATGCTTCGGATCCGTGCGTTGTGTATCACCAGGTCTGCTTCCTGGGAGTGGTAACAACCGGAGAGGAACAAGGCGGCTATGGCGAAGGTGGCGGTGCGGACCATGGGGCGAGGATACGTTGAAGGAATGGCCAGCGGGCCAGCAGACGGGTACGGTCCAGGAGCAGTAGCCCAGCGATCAGCAGGAAGGGCAGTAATGGCGTGCGGTAGCGCACCACAGCCCCCATCACCGGTGTGGTCCACCCGATCACGAGCGCGAGCAGGGTCACGTAACCGAGGAGTGAGGCCAGTAGGGCCTTGTCCACTCCTGCCCAACCCT
>JADLAI010000107.1 GCA_020848295.1 Flavobacteriales bacterium | reverse complement strand
GTGCACCTGGCCCAGGCCCGCAGGCTTTTCACGACCTTTGCCGCAAGCGTGCCGTGGTCGGCCTTCGCTCGTGCATGAGCCATGGATCCTGTTGAAACCATACAAGGCAGTGCCGGCCGGCACATCCTGGTCCTACTGTTGGTCCTCATCGGTGGGCCGCTGCGGTACGTTGTTCGCAACCGTCATGCTCAATGAGCCCCGACCGATGAGTGATAGCCGTACCCCGTTGGTCAGCGTTTGTTGCACAACCTACCAACATGCCCGTTTCATCCGGGAGGCGATCGAGGGTTTTCTCCTACAGAGAACGTCCTTCCCGATCGAGATCATCATCCGTGACGATGCTTCCACGGACGGGACGGCCGCCATCGTTAAGGAGTATGCCGAACGCTATCCCAACCTCATCCGGGCCATACTGAATGAAGAGAATCAGTTCTCGAAGGGAGTGCGACCGATACCGGATGCCATGTCCCATGCTCGTGGCAAGTACATCGCGATCTGCGAAGGAGACGACTATTGGACCGATCCGTTGAAGCTTCAGAAGCAGGTGGATCTCATGGAGGCGAACCCCGATCACACCATCTGCTTTCACCGGGCGCATCGCCTGATGGACGGAGTATTGGAGCCATTTCCGATCCCCGATGACATCGATCCACTGAACATCCGCTTCGATGACCTCTTGCGCACCTACAATTTCGTGATCACCGCCAGCGTGTTGGTGAGACACACGGTGCTGCCCCTTCCGAAGTGGTTCTTTCGCGTGCCCTTTGGCGATCTGGCGATCTATGCGCTGGCCGGTTCAAAGGGGCGTATGGCCATGTTGCCGGATAGCATGGCCGTGTGGCGTGTCACGGGCAGCGGCGCATGGACCGGCCTGTCCACGGCGCAGCAGGATCGCAACTTCCTGCGGTTCTTCAGCGGTATACGGCCCCAACTCACCGCCGCACAGCAGGCGCTTGTGGACCGCAATCGGAAGGTGATCCTGGCTCGTATCGCCACCGAACGATTCCCAGGCAACCATCGGATGAAAAGACTCTACCTCGCCGGGCTCCACCTACGCGGATCGTGGATGGATTCGCTCGAATGGCTGTACGCGGCATGGTAAGGCCTTCTGGCCAGGTGACATGCTACATTTGGCGACGTTTTTCGGTCATAGCTGAGCATGAAAGAGCTTTCGGTAGTCATTTGCACCCATGATCCACGGCAGGATCACCTGGAGAGGACCCTGGCCAGTCTGATGGCACAGACCCTTCCACAGGAACATTGGGAGCTTCTCGTAGTGGACAACGCAAGTTCCGCTCCTGTGTCCGAGAAGCATGATCTGTCCTGGCACCGCCATGGTCGGCATGTCGTGGAACCGAAGTTGGGCCTTACCATGGCACGCATCCGGGGGATCGCGGAGACCACCACCGAGGTGATCCTCTTTGTGGATGACGACAATGTATTGGCGACGAATTACCTCACGAACGTGCTGGACATCATGCACCGGGAAAGACAGCTCGGCGTGATCGGAGCGGGGCGATTGGAACCCGAATTCGAGGAGACACCGGATCCCGAACTCGTGCCATATCTGCCCATGCTGGCGCTGCGGACGGTGCCGGACTCGCACTGGTCCAATGATCCGCAGGACAAGCATATCCCGTGGGGTGCTGGAATGGCTGTGACACGCACCGTCGCGGATCGCTATCGCAGGATCATCCTCGAAGATCCGATGAAACAGCGATTGGATCGGGCGGGCAATACGCTGAACTCGTGCGGCGATGATGAGTTCTCGTGGGTGGCTTGTGAAATGGGAATGGGCAAAGGTGTGTTCACGGAACTGCAGGTGACCCATTTGATCGGACGTGCACGGGTCCAACGTGAGTACTTGTTACGGTTGGCCGAAGGGCATGCATTCTCGCGTGTGTTCCTCATGCACCTCCACGGTGGCAAGGTGCATCGCGCACAGGACCCGCCGGCGCTTTCTAAGTTCCTTGGTCGCCTGGTTCGCTTGCGGCTCAGTGAGGCCATTTATGAATGCGAGCGATGGTCCAAGAACCGTTCGCGTACCGATGTGGAGCGTGATTTTGATGCGGCGAAGCGCGATGGTATTGAACGATTCTTAAGGACCATTGGGAATTGAGATCAGGGTACCTCGAAGAACCTCGAATTGATGGCACATGGCTTCATTTTGCAGCCGAACGAGGCGTGACGAAGAGAGGATACTGGAACGAAGTATCCGACTGAGGAGCAACGAAGTGCGGCAGTAACAGGCAGCCGTGCCCGAAGGGTCGGCGCGAAGCGACGATGTCGCGAGAACGAGGTTCTTTGAGGTGCCCATGAGCGAGGACCTTGGCGTTCACCTTCTGGATCCCGATGGAGCGGATCCCTTCTGTTTGCTCAGTTTGAATGGCAACGGTGCCCGGGCTGGTGAACGCAAGCGACGATGGCCAGGTGAACTGAAGGCGGGTCACAGGCACTTGGAGCGGTCTTCGGGTTTCCCGTGTGTGGCATGCGGCACGTATGCATCACCTTGTCCTTGACCCACTGCTCATTCGATCGAACGACACCCGTCCAACTTATCCATCTTTGCAGTCACTCATAGTGGTGAACATGATGCCGGAACGCCCCCTTTGCAGTGTAGTGATGCCCGCCTACAGGATGGGAGCCTATATCGGTATGGCGCTTCGTTCGGTGGCCGATCAAACCTACACGGGATGGGAAGTCCTGGTCGTGGATGATCACGCACCGGATGATGGGACAACGGCCATCGTAAGCGCCTTCGCGCAGGAACATCCTCACCACCGTGTGGAATTGATACGGCATGAACGGAACCAAGGGGTGAGTGCAGCCCGGAATACCGCGATCTCGGCCGCGCAAGGCGAACTCGTCGCATTCCTTGATCCCGACGATCGTTGGTTGCCGATCCATTTGGAGCGGATGCTGGAATGTCTCCGGACCAAGGATGTTGTGGATGTCGTTACCGGTCCTGTTGAAACGTTCTGGGAAGGGGATGGTGCACCCGCTCCACACGTGTGGCCCATTGCCGAATGGCAGGTACGTATGTTCCCCACCTCATTGGCGTTGAGCAATTTCATCCAGCCATCGGCAAGCTTGGTACGGCGATCCGTGCTGCTGGAAGTGGGTGGATTCGACACGGATCCGAACTTGCAACACATCGAGGATTATGACCTCTGGATCCGTCTGGTGGAGCGTGGTTCGAAATTCGTTTTCCTCGAAACGCATACGTCAAGCTATCGGAGGCATCCCATGGCCGCATCCCACGATCCGGCCCGTATGCACGGGCTCCATGACAGGTTGTACGCCAAGCACACCGCATTCTTCCGCAATGCACGCGGTAAGCTCACCACGTCGCTCATGAGAAGGGTGGAGCCACTGCCCGATGAATTGGTGCAGTTGCGGATCCTCCTGAACGGACCTGTCATGCGGTGCATCCGATCCGTGGATCGGATGTTGCGTGCGGTTGCTCGGACTTTGCGAGTGGGCAAAGGGTGATGTTCCATCACCGCAAACGCTGTTACTGCGTGATCGCTAAATTTGTCGGGTTGGCACCGGGCATGGAAAATACCTATGTACTGTGATGATGGTGCAGGACGCGACGGTAGGTATCCAAAATGGTCCCGCACTCTCAGTGGTGCTCTGTACGCATGATCCACGCAAGGACCATTTTCAGCCCAGCCTACCGAAGGCATCATTCGCCAGGCTCTTCGCCAACGCGGTCCGGCTCCGACCCAGCGAAGCATTGTTCGAGGGCCAACGTTGGATGATGGAGCGTTCGCGTTCGGCCGTGGACCGATCCTTCGACCAGGCGAAGCGGCGGGGTATCGAACGCTTCTTCACCACCATCCATGGTTGAACCGCTCATCACCATCGTCCTGCCCGCCTACCGGATGGGTTCGTACATCGGTGATGCCTTGCGGTCCATCGCCGCACAGACCGAACAACGCTGGGAAGTGATCGTCGTGGACGACCACGGCCCGGAGGATGGCACGGCCAGTGTGGTCCGGGACTTCGCCAAAGGCGTGAAGCAGCGGGTGGAACTCATCCGCCACGAGGTGAACCAGGGCGTGAGCGGGGCACGGAACACGGGCATACGCGCAGGTCGAGGCGAATTCGTGGCCTTCCTGGATCCGGATGATACCTGGTTGCCACACCACCTTCAAGCGGCGTTTGCCGTACTGAACGGGGATCCCGGTGCGGATGTGGCCTGTGCACCGGTAGAGAGCTACCGGGACGATCCCGCTCATGCCTGGACGCACAAGGCGCATTTCGAGTCTTGGAAGAAGGATCATTTCCCGCTCTCGTTGGCTGTGTACAACTTCATCCTGCCATCGGCGGTAGTGGCCCGTCGGGCGCATGTGCTGCAGGTGGGCGGCTTCGATACAGCGCCGGACCTCCAGCATATTGAGGATTACGACCTTTGGATCCGCTTGGTGGAGGCCGGTTCACGCTTCGTTCTGCTGGAACGCATCTCCGCCCGGTACCGCAAGCATGGGGGTGGGGCCACCGCGCAGGAGGCCCGATTCGCAGCCTTGCACGAACGGCTTTACCAAAAGCACCCTGCCTTCTTCCGGGAGGGCCAACGCCGCATGTTGCGGTTGGCCTTGGATACGCACCATCGCTCCGAACAAAGGAACAGCGGACCTTTGCGGTCAATGATGCGTTGGGTCGATCAGCTCCTTCGTCGTGTACTGGGGAAGTTGTCGCCCTCGAAGTAAGCGACCATGGATAATTGCTTCTGCACCATCATCACCCGCAGCCACCTGGGCTGGGCCCTGGCTCTATGCGATTCGCTGCGGCAATGGGACCCCGCCCTGGCCTTCATCATCCTTGTTACGGATGTGGATGATCCGGCTTCCTTGGATCACGGCGGAAGATCCGGTGTGGAATTCCGTTCACTGTCGGAGATGCGGGCCACGGAGCTGGGTGCGGCCATCGCGGCCAAATATCCGAGGAACAGCGACGAGCTCCGATGGAGCATGAAGCCGGTTTTGATGCTGGACCTCCTCCAACGCTTCAACAAGGTCATGTATGGGGACTGTGACCTGCACTTCTTCAGCGATCCGGCCTGGCTCTGGTCGGAGTTGGACCATGCAACGGTGCTCCTAAGCCCACATTGGCGCAGTGCCACCGCCACGGTGGACCGCCCGAATTTCGACCTGCTCTACGTGGGTGGCTTGTACAACGGAGGCTTTGTGGCCGCCAGCCGTGGTGGCGAAGCACCGTTGCAGGCGTGGGGCGCCAACTGCCTCGAGGTCTGCATCAAGGACTTCACCCAGGGCCAGTACGTGGATCAAACGCACCTCAACCTGCTGCCGGTCTATTTCGATCGGGTGCAAGTACTGAAGCACCGCGGCTGCAACGTGGCCAATTGGAACATGATCGAATGCACCCGGACGAAAGGCTCCGGGAACGAGGTGTTGATCAATGGCATCTTCCCCATCGTGTTCATCCATTTCACCCGGTCGTTGATCGATGGTGTGG
>JADLAI010000106.1 GCA_020848295.1 Flavobacteriales bacterium | reverse complement strand
GGCAAGGGTTCGTTCGACCGGTTCGTATGGAAGCACGTGGACTACGAGCCCATTGTGAACAATTGGCAAAGCCTGGACCAGGTGCCCACCAGCACACCTATCAGCAACACATTGAGCACGGACCTGAAGAGGGCGGGCTTCTCCTTCGTGGGTACCACGATCATCTACGCCTATATGCAGGCCATTGGCATGGTGAACGACCATTTGGTGAGCTGCTGGAGACGCCGCGTGGATCGGCTGGGCACGGACGATTAACTTGGTGGCATGTCCGCACTGGTCAGACAGTTCAGGGTACGTACCGTGGAATCGGCCAAGGCTTCGGAGCGCGATGACCTGCTCGTTGCGGAGGAACCTTTGGAGATCCGGATCGGCCACGGACCGGTGGATCACCGCAGGGAGATGAGATTGAGCGTGACCATGCGCACACCGGGCCATGATGAGGAACTCGTACGGGGATTCCTGTTCACAGAAGGGATCATTGTGGATCAGAAGGAATTATTGCGGGTGGTCCCATGCAGGAGTGTGAAGGCGGAGGAGGCGGGGAACGTGATGCGGGCGGAATTGGATCCGGCGGTATTGATCGATCCCGAACGCTGGCAACGCAACTTCTACACCACCAGCAGTTGTGGGGTCTGTGGCAAGAGCAGCATCGAGGCGGTGCAGGTCGCGAATGACAGACCGCTGCGGTCCTGGGGGCCGGTGGATGGAACGCTCATCATGGGATTGCGCGATCGTATGTATGCGGCACAGACCGTCTTTCAGCATACAGGAGGCATTCACGCAGCGGCGTTGTTCAATAGGAAGGGCGAACTGCTCCACCTCCGCGAGGACGTTGGCCGACACAATGCGGTGGATAAGGTCATTGGTGCCGCAGCACATGACGCGGCACCTACCTCTGATCTGATCCTGCTCGTGAGCGGTCGTGCCGGGTTTGAGCTGGTGCAGAAGTGTGTCGTTGCCGGGATCCCTATGATGGTGGCGATCGGAGCGCCTTCATCATTGGCGGTACAGTTGGCAAGGACACGTGGTCTCACGCTCATTGGGTTCCTTCGTGATCATCGCTTCAACCAGTACGCACCATGAACGAGCGGGCCAAGGTCGATCGCAAGCGCCTCGCTGTGCTCATGAAGGAGCGTATCGCGGTGGTCCCGTACGACCCTGAATGGCCACGGCGTTATGATGAACTGGAAGTTCGGTTGAAGAAGCTATTGCCAAAGAACCTGGTGCAGCGCATCGCACATATCGGAAGCACGGCCGTCCCCGGCCTTAGTGCCAAGCCGATCATCGATGTGCAGGTTGAGGTGAACGACATGGATGAGGTGTGCGAACGTGTGGTGTCCATGATGGAGGAGGCCGGGTATGAGTTCCTCTGGCGGCCGAGTATCGGGGAGGCTGCGCCCTACTACGCCTGGTTCATCAAACGCGATGCGGTAGGTGTACGTACCGAGCACATCCATATCCTGTCTCCGGACCATACCAGTGCTGAACGCATCATCTTCCGCGACCTGCTTCGACGCCATCCCGAGGAGGCCGCCGCTTACGAACGCCTGAAGACCGATCTGGCCAAGCGACATGCAAGGGACCGCACGGCCTATTCCACGGGGAAGACCGAGTTCATCCAGGCTACGTTGCGCAAGGGGCGGGAGGGCGCATTGCGCTGAACATAGGGCTGGAGCGGGGTATGATCTCATACCACCTATACCCTTTCACCATACATGACCACCCGACCTGCTTGCTCTTTGTCCGTGCGACTTCTCCGGCAAGGTCGCTCCGTAGGCCCCGCTACGCAGTGACCTTGCTGTATCGTCACACGGAAAGAGGGCAAATGGATCGGTCGATATTGAATGCATGGATGGTATTACGATCGAAGGGAACACATCGGTCCCACAGCGTGCCATGGGGCAGCAACCGGGGCTGCGTTTGCGAGGAAAGGTCACCGGGAAGAGATCACCCAGGCGTGCGTATGGTCGCCTTCGGCGGAACGCCAGAAGTAGCAGAACCGTTTGCGTTTGCGGTTGAGCAGTAATTGGACCTCCGGGTGATCCCTGTGCGGATAGTACAGATGAACACGCCCGTTGATGGGGTCCATTTCGGGTGCGGGCATGGTATCCTCTGCGATGAAGGACACCAGTAAGCTGCGCACTGTACTCCCGTGACGCGCAGGAACACCAAGGAATTGAAGGTCGCCATTCCCGGTGGGCACGGCCTTGGTGATCCGCATCACCTCCAACGCACCGGAACTCGTGAGATGGTTCGCAGCACCAAGACCACTTTCCTTACACTGCTGTACTGGATCGTGTACGAGAGGTGCCATGAGGTCGGCGTTTGTGACACGAAGGTCGGTGGATCCATTGGAATATCCCACGTGAAAATGCATCTTCGAGAGGGATCTCTTGTCTGTTCTACACTACCTTGGTGTACTGAACGGTCGATCGGCTTGCTCCTATATCAGCCCCCGCAGCCTCGCCATCCACCAGGGCGCCAGCACCGTCACCACCGGCACCAGCACCCAGATGCGGCCTTTCGACAGGTTGTAGTCCAAAAGCAGCTCAGTCCAAGGCTTCTTGAAGAGAAAG
>JADLAI010000105.1 GCA_020848295.1 Flavobacteriales bacterium | reverse complement strand
GCCGTGCTCCCGCCCTTCGACCTCAGCGAGAAGGTGATCCAGCAGATCCGCGAGCACACGCACAAGATCGCGCTGGCCCTGCACACCGTGGGCCTGGTGAACATCCAGTTCGCCATCAAGAACGAGGTGGTGTACGTGATCGAGGCCAACCCGCGCGCCAGCCGCACCGTGCCTTTCATCGCCAAGGCGTACGGCGAGCCTTATGTGAACTGGGCCACCAAGGTGATGCTCGGCCACAAGCTGAAGGACTTCCAGTTCAAGCCGCGGCTGGATGGCTATGCGATCAAGGTGCCCGTCTTCAGCTTCGACAAGTTCCCGAACGTGGACAAGAGCCTGGGGCCCGAGATGAAGAGCACCGGTGAAGCGATCTACTTCATCAAGGACCTGAAGGATCCGTTCTTCAGACAGGTCTATGGCGAACGCTCAATGTACTTGAGTCGATGAGTGTGAGTGAGGACATAGTCTCAAGGGCAGAGCACGAGGGACGTGTATTCAAGATTGTTGCGGACCTGCCGGAGGTTGGATTCTACCTGTATGTGTATGAGGGCGACCGAGACACGCATGACTACCTTCAAGACATGGTGGAAATGTGCAAGCGTTGTGCGCTGGAGCACTTCGGTGTACCGATGAGTAAGTGGTCTAGCTGAACCTGTGATGAAGAGCACTGGCGGGCGATCTACTATCAAGGACCTGAAGGATCCGTTCTTCAGGCAGGTGTATGGGGAGAGGAGTATGTACTTGAGCAGGTAGCTTCTTTGGGCGTGCCGGCTCGAAGACTCGCCGTCGCGCTTTCCGCTCGTACTCCTCGCGTGGATTACCACGCTGCGGGGTACACGCTCCAATCGCTCACGCGATAATCAACTTCTCCAGCATTCCCGTTCAAGATTGCCAAGTAGAGGCCTCTCGTTACATTCGTGCCATGAAACAAGTTCGGGTACTCTTGGTCGGTATGAGCGTCTTAGCCCTGCGGATGGGATACGGTCAAACTCTAGAATGGGCCAACCAACTCGAGGCGAGCGGTACTTTTGAGATAAACACTGTGACTGTCCGGGAAAACGGTAACATCCTGGTAATGGCACGGCTGTTCAATAACAGTGTTGACCTTGACCCATCGGCGGGTGTTGCATTGGCCACTTCGGTGGGTAACAACGACATCATCATGGCCGAGTACACGGGCGATGGTGAGTATTTTGAGCATTGGCAGTGGGGAAGCGTTGGAAGCGACATCGCCAAGCTGAACGTAGCGCCCAACGGCGACCTCCTCGTTTTTGGTTTCCGGTCCGATGCCATCGATTTCGATCCCGGCCCGGGGGTCGTGCAGAGCCAGAGCCCGTACTACTCTGGTTTCGTTGTCCGTCTGGATAGTGATGGGGACTATGTCTCACATTTCACAACACCTCTTGGCGTAGACCATATTGGGGTCACGTCCGATGGCGGCACAATTGTCATTGGCAGTTTCGGTAGCACGACGGATTTCGACCCTGGTGTCGGCTTGGTCTCTGTCGCATCGCAAGGTGGGCTCGACGTCTACATCTCAAAGTTCGATGCTGCTGACGTTTTCAGCTGGGTACGGACCATTGGTGGGCCGAACCTGGATAATGTTTTCGACGGTGGCGTTGATGAACAAGACCAGATTTATCTCTACGGCATCTTCGAGTTCGTGGCCGATATGGATCCCGGGTCCGGGACCCACTACTTGACCTCCGTAGGGAACACGGACATCTACCTGTTGAAGCTTGACGCCAATGGAGAATTCCTATGGGTGAATCAGTATGGAGGCGAGGAAAGCGATTATCCCAACCAGTTGCTTTTTGGAATGGATGGTTACCTCTATCACACCGGTCGTTTTCTCGATGTTGTGGATTTTGATCCTGGTGCAGGAAGCACCATACTCGATGCGGCCGGTGGAACTGACTTGTTCTTGGCCAAAACAGACCTGAACGGTGAATTGATATGGGTAAGACAGTTTGCAGCGACACTTGCTGCTTCTTCTTCTGCGCTTTGCCAGCGTGGGAATGATGAAGTACTTGTAACCGGGAACTATCAAGGTGTTTTTGATGCCGACCCTGGGACAGGGTCGCTGAGTATGCAGAGCCTTGGGATAAACGACATGTTCGCTCTTGCATTGGATACTAGCGGCCAACTCTTGGAGCTTGGTGTATGGGCGACCAGCTTGAATGAGTATCCGCAGGCAGCGGCAACAGATACTGCTGGAAATCTCGTCATGTCCGGTGCACTGAATGACCTATTGGATTTGGATGCAGGTAGCGGTGAATGGGTATTTACCGGTGCCGAAACAAGTGACCGCTTCTTGTTGAAGACTGGACTCCCTTTGACCACAGGCATAGAGGGCTTTGGTCGTCAAGGTCAAATACTTCTTTACCCTAACCCAGCATCAGAGAAGGTCCAGATAGCGGTTGGAAGTGGCGCTGGGGCAGTCATCATTTCTGTAGTTGATGCAATGGGCCGTTGCGTTCTAAACGAGCGGAGGCCCAATTCAACCACCGCCATCTTGGACCTGACTGGTCAGCCAACCGGTGTTTACACTGTGGTGGTTAAGCGAGGAGATGTTCGAACTACAGGTCGACTGGTGATTGGTGCAAACTGATGCTCGGCGCCAAGCTCAAGGACTTCCAGTTCAAGCCGCGGCTCGATGGCTACGCGATCAAGGTGCCCGTCTTCAGCTTCGACAAGTTCCCGAACGTTGACAAGTCGCTCGGGCCTGAGATGAAGTCGACGGGCGAAGCGATACACTTCATCAAGGATCTTCGAGACCCCTTCTTCAGAGAGGTCTATGCAGAACGGATGATGTACCTGAGCAGATAGGCCAAAGTTTACCCAGCCCACCCGCCGGACGGGTTAAAACGAACAGCAAATAGCAGGAAAGGATAGAGAAGCCCGGTTACGACATAGTCAACCACAATCAGAACAATCGGCACCCAATCAGGAACGCGGCGGGATGTCCAGGCCCAATTAGCTAGAAGAAGCACGGCCACCTGAAAAAGCACAAGAACCAGCCATTGTTGCCAATCGTTCCGTGCTTCCAAAAGGAACACGAGTAACATGTGAAGCCAAACCAGAACCAGAGGCGTCACGGCAAGGGCAAATCGATGCCGCTCACACCATGCCCACATTTCAAAGTGCTTTTTGCAAAGCCTTAACCAAGGCTATGTACAGGAGCCTGACCACATTGTCCTCGGACGAGGTAGCCCAGACACCAGTGTATGTTTTGGCCTGCGAGATACCTGGCGGGGTGGGCACCGGCAGCGAAGTGCAAGGCTCCATTACTCTTGCTCTTGGATGAACTGGAAGACAATCACCCTAGATATTGCTCCGACTTGTTCAATCCTTATGTTCTTACGCACGGCGAGTGCTTTTTTCCAGGAACTGAACCGACAGCGGATGAGAACTAGGTTCAGGGTGCGATCGATAACTACCGTATGGGAGAATCTGTATGCTGAGGTTCCTTTCTTACGCCAAGCATCCGCATCACGCAGATCGAGCGCATCCATGTCGTCGGCAGGAAGATAAAGTTGTCTGCCTACAATACTGTCGCAGGCCAGCACGGGAAGAAGAATTTGAAACTCATTCTCACTTGGCGGTACAACCAAAGTGAAAACCTCACTCGTGTCGGCGCATAGGTCCAGAGGCGTATGGCAGAAAACTGGCATCGCCGAAGACTGCCCACGCGCTCCACACATCAGCAGAAGAATGGCCGCAGAGCCAATGCATCGCAGCAGCATCCCTATCGTTTTGACCATCGTATGAAGGCTGCGCAAAACACGGCGGTGATGTCTCTTGCGCATTGGTAGAGATCGTCCTCGACGTCCTTTGCTTTGTTCATAAGCGTGAAACCGTGGGACTTGCTTACCTGCTCCCAAGCAAGCTCAGTGTCGTCCACATCGATATGGGTATCTCCTTGAAGAAGGAGCGAACCGGAGGTATTCACGTTCAACTCGTGCAGCAGTACGGTGTGAAGCGGCATCACATGCACCGGGCCAAAGGAGTTCATCAGACCAATCGCTTGGGCATAGCGCTGGTTCCGCTTCATGTACCAAGTACCGAGATGGATGAAAATAACCCTCACCACCTTGGCCAATCGTTCCTCTGTCAGCGATCGGAGCCATTGTGCCTCTGGAGAGTCCTTCGCGCTTGTCGCACCAACCAAGTTCTTCAAGCTCCTCAGCTCGTTGGTTATCGTGAGCACTTCGCTCGAACTCTCGGTTCCCTCCCCCGAACTTGCAGAGATGTCCCCGCCAAGCCTGTTCAAAGCAGGGTCAGCCCATACAGAGGAGTATCGCTCCGATAGCACTGGGTCGGAGCGAAACCAATCTTCGCTTAGGGGTAGCGCGAGAGTATTCTCCGACCAGAGCCGACCATTTACCTGCTTGAAGTCAAGCAATGGTGTAATCAAGCTGAGGCTTCGCTCCATCGTAAGCGGCTTGTTCTTGACATCCACCCCCAAGAAGCTGTTGAACGATACAACCTTGTCAAGGAACTTGGTTCTGCCAAGCAGTGGCAGCGTGAGAGCGCCGGAGTTCAATTCCGCCATAACCCGATCCAACCGGTCGGAATTTCCCGACACACGTGATCGGATATGAGACAAATCGTTCAACAAGTTCGAGAGAGAGCTAGTTGACGAGGTGTACGAAGAGGACACCGAATCGACCGGAACCGAAGTCACCCCATACCGGTCGCCCTTCCAATGAAAAACGTCGATGAGGCTGCTCTTGGGCGAACCTTTCAATCGGATAGTCTTCGTCCCTGGTTCAAGTAAAGGGGAAACATCCCTTATCACCAGTGGTGGAATGTACCAGGTTACGACACGATCCTTGTCGAAATCTGAGTTTAGGTTGATTGGCGCCTGATCACTGAAGGTCCTTGGTGGCGATTTACTCAATGCGATTTGCGCCCCCGAAAGGACCAGCGCTTTGGGTAGACAGGTGCCTGCGAGCATATCATAGCCGTAGACTGGATCTAGATTGGCAAGGATTTCCTCGTTACTGACCGCAAGCTCCGCATCAATGCTTCGCAGTATTGGCAATGGTGAAAGAGTCACGCGAGCGATCGCACCGGAGCCGTCAAACTCAACCTCCGTTAGAGAATCTTCCACGCTGGCACTTTCTGGAATCGCCGGATTCTGAGGGGTGCCGAACAGAGGAAGCTTCGTGTGAAATGTTGCCAGCCAACCTTCGGGGACCTCAGTGACTGATAGCAAGGACAAGTACTTGGAGAATAGCTGTGCAGTCGATTTCGTGCAAGCGCTGTAGACTTTGTTCGCTGCTCGGAGGTAATTCTCCAGATAAGTCCGGGCCGCTTCTGGTCCTTGGATCGCACCCGCGCTTCTTTTGTCACTGCTCACCATGCTCACGCAGGACTTGGAGTAATGGAAAAGTGTTTGGTCCGGATTGAGCTGCAATGCAGTGAGCACAATGTTCTGTTGCCGAAGAAAATCGGACAGCGCAATGCATTGGTAAGTATGAACGGAACGACCTGCCATGGAACTGGGGGTGCTTGCGCTACAATCCCCTACAATGGCAGATCCGCGCTGTAGTCCGGCAGATCGTTCGGCGTGTTCGGGTGCGTGAGGTACACCAAACTGGTAGGCACCTTGCTCAGCCAAGGCTCTCCTTCGTTCTCGCTGCCCTCGAAGTATCCATCGGCCTCCATGATCTCCTCTACGATGCTCACGTACATGGGGTCGTCCGGCAGAGGCACGTCCTCCCCGCCCCATATCTCGCCACCAGTGCTCAGGTAGTGCAAGACGGCTTTGGTGTAGCTGGGCCTGACCGGCACGAGCACGCGGGCCGCGCCAGCTTGCAGGAAGTTCATGAACAACGGATCGTTCTCGTCACGCTTCAGGATATTCACCCATTCGCGTTTGCGCGCCCAGAAGTAAGGGTAGAAGTAGTAGCTGATCTGCTCCCACTCGAAGGCCTGCTCAAAGAACTGGATGTAGCGGCCCTCCTTCGCCGCTTCCGCGAAGGAGAACTCAGGATACCCGCTGCCTGTGTTTGTACGCATGGCATCGAAGCTCTCGAAGCGCTGCCCGCTGATGAACTCGATGCAGTGCTTCTTCAGCTCCTTTTGCTCTACCTGGCGGTTGATGGCGGGGTTGTTCCCGTTCACCAGCGTATTCACGGTCTGTTGGTTCACCCAGCGGTTGTACTCGCTCACCTTCTGGTCATAGGCGGTCTTCAGCGCGGCGTACGTATCCATCTGCCATTGCTGCATGGTTTCCGCGGTGGGCTCACAGTCGATCCGGAAGGCCACGGAGTAATGTTCCGTGTAACTGATGCTGTTAATCGCGATGGTCCCGGTCTGCTGGCTGAGCGGGATCACGTCCTCGCCGCTCTGATAGCGCCAGATGTAAGGCTGAGTGTCAACGGCGAACCAAACGTAGTGCCAGTTCCCGTTCACATCCTGCCCATGGCTCCAAATGCTGGAGACGCGCGCATGCATGGCCTTGTACCCTGCGGGGATCTGCACGTTCGCATGGTATGCGTTGAACTTGGAACTGCCTGTAGGTGTGGGTTCTTCGGAGAAGACCTCGTTCACCGACACGATGGGCGTGGGTGGCGGCTTGACGCCCACGGCGCCGTATTTGATGACCAACGCGTCGTACGTGTCCGGCCGGATCTCGTTGAAGGATGCGATGTCGAACGGCGGCGGCAATTCATGGACCTGGTCGCTGGCCGGTTTGGCCATGGCACTGAAAATGTGGAAAGCGGCAGGCTCCGGGATGATGAATTCGAACAGCAACCGCTTGCCATAGTTGACCACCTTGTTGTAGTACACTTTGTCCAGCCAGCGATATACCCCCGCGATGTTCTCTGGTGCCGGTGCGTCCTCCACTTGCACATTGGTGAAGCCGTGCTCGGTGGTGTCCTCATGTTCGATGATGGTAGTGACCGTCCGGGTGGTCCGAGTTCGCTCGATCACCCGGTTCAGCGCCCGCTCCATCACGTCCTTGGCATACGTGGTGGCCTGGGTGGTGGCCTCCATTTCCGAGGTGGAGCTTGCCGTGCTGGCACTTAGCGAGGCGCTGCCTCCGGCCGGGAAACCGTAGGACGCGGTGACCCCGATCTGGCTCTGCTGATCCTGCTGCACCACATTGTTCGCCTCTTGGTGCAATTCGAACCGTTCGGTGGTCTGGGTTTCCTTCTCGGTTTCGCGGGTGGTCTCGCTGTCGGTGGTGGTGCTGGTCTCGGTGCGTTGGAGGTTCCGGAAGGTGCGTTTCTTGGATTCGCCCTTGAGGATGTTCTCCACATGCGCCACCTCGCCCAATTCGTATTTGTACAGTTGGCTTTGCACCACGCGCAGGTCGGCAATGCCCAAAGGACGGATGTGGCCAGCCCCGCCGGGCCATTGTACCAGGTTGTCCGCATTGAACGGGCTGCATGGTGAGACCGGAGGCAGCTGCGCGCATTCGTTGCTCACTTGAATGAGGCTGCTGCCCACACGCACCACACGGTCGCGGGTGGAAGTCGCGAGGATGGTACGGCCGAGCTCGCGCATATCCTCGACAAGCCTTTCCTTCAGCGTAGGTACATACACGAAATCGCTGGTGACACCGTATCCCTCCAGTGTGGTCCGCACCTTCGTATCCAAACTGATGTAGCGCGTCTTCTCCAAAGCAAGCGGGTCGTGACCGATCAGGGGCGCTTGTGGAGGCGCGGTTGGATCTGGCTTTTCGCTAGGATGCACTTTGGCGCGATAGGCCAGTACTTGGTCCGCATACGCTTTGGCAAGTGCGGTATAGGCCTGTTGTACATTGGCCAGTTTGGCAACGGCTGCGGCCAAAACAGGGTCGGCTGGTATGGGCTCCGTAGTTGGTTCATCGGGAAGGAGGACATCGGGCATGGGGAATACGTCCGCAGGTAGCAGCACATTGGAGAGGTACGCACTGAAAATGCCCGCACCTGTATCAAGCAGTGTATCGTTCGCCGCGATCTTCTCGATGACATTGAGCAAGCGGATCACACGCACTTCTTCGGTGCGAAGCACTGCTTCCCCACCAAGTACGGTCAATGCGAAGACATTGTCCCATACGCGCGATTTCAAGGCGCTGTAGCCGCCCGCACTCACATAGGCGGCAGCGGTCTGGTTCAATACAGTCGCTCCTTCGACCAGGGCCTTCAGGTCCGCTTTCACCGCATTCCTTTGCGCGGTGCGCAGGTAATCGTCAATGCGGTCGAAACCTGGGAAGAGTGCCTTCAGCGCCAACAGGTCCGCGATGTAAAGCGCGTTCGTGGTTTTGAAAGTGGTGGCTGATGCGATCATCGTCGGCCTTGGGTTCGCGCCAGCCCGGTTCGTCTTCAGCGTAGTGTAGAACGCGCTGTTC
Source organism: Flavobacteriales bacterium (assembly GCA_020848295.1). Taxonomy (GTDB): domain Bacteria; phylum Bacteroidota; class Bacteroidia; order Flavobacteriales_F; family PHOS-HE28; genus PHOS-HE28. The sequence continues at coordinate 699 of JADLAI010000105.1, read as the reverse complement.
AGCGTGTACACGATCCGGCGCGCTGGTGCCTCATCAATAATGGCCTTGCGCGGCGCACGTACAGTGGCGAGCTTGAAGACGCTGACTGGGAGGTTGGTGGTGGCCATGGTGAAGGGGGAATGGAAGACAGGTCAAATCTCAGCACAAGTTGCGACCTGTGAGCCGGCGATTTTTCACAGGTAGGGGCATGTGTGTTTTCACCGTGAACGATCCACTGAGTTGATCATTGCCGGTGTTGAAAACTGCTCGTCACGGTGATCGCGGGCAGACGTCGGCATCGCGTGAGCGGGCGTAGCGGCAGCTTGCCGAAGGCGCGGCCAAGCAGCCACGAGCAGCGAGGAGGCACCGACGAAGGAGGTGACCCCGGAGCGCCGTGGATGCAGGCCGGGCTAAGGCAACTAAAGCGAAGCACGCGACCCCGGCCGCATTTGGGACGGGGGCACGCCCAAGCAATGTACATCGTGGACACCTGCGCCGGTGAGTTCCCCGCGAAGACGCCGTATTACTACAGCACTTTTGAGGAGGAGAACGAGAGCGTGCGCAGCGACCGCAAGAAGATCATCGTGCTCGGTAGCGGCCCCAACCGCATCGGCCAGGGCATCGAGTTCGACTACAGCTGCGTGCACGGCGTGCTCGCGGCCAAGGAGCTCGGCTACGAGACCATCATGATCAACTGCAACCCGGAGACGGTGAGCACCG
>JADLAI010000104.1 GCA_020848295.1 Flavobacteriales bacterium | reverse complement strand
TTGGCGCGGTCCTTGGCCAGATGCTCGCGATTCTCGATCGCCTCCATCAGTTGCGAGAGACGGGTCTGTTCGGCCTTCAGGTCGGTGAGGGCCTTCTTCAAGGCTTTCACGTCCACCAGCTCTTTCCAGGCGTGGCTGTTGTCCGGCAGGGGGAAACTCATCAACGCATCCGCATAGCGGTCGTCCTTGATGTTCTCGGCCACCGCCTTCAATAGCTTGTCCACCTCCTTGCGCTTTTTGAACTCGATGCCCCCTTTTTCCACGGGCAGCTTCAGCAGGTCCAGGTTGAAGAGCTGGGAGAGGCCACGTACCTGGTCTTCGCTCAACGTGGAGCGCAATTCGGTGATCAGGGCCTTGTCGAAGTTGGCGATGGCCCGCTCCGTGTTGGCCACGCGACCGGTCACTTCAGCGAGGCTGCGTGCCGTGCGCTGGCGGTCCGCTTCTTCGGCGTTCCCCAGGCGACGGTCAAGTGCCGTGAGGCGTTCCTTCGCATTGCTCAGCGCTTCACGTTCCAGGCTCTCCACGAAGTCGCCCAAGCCCTTGCTCAGTTCGGCGATACGCGCCAGGTCGCCTTCCACGCGGCCCTTGTTCCCAGCCAATTCGGCGATCCGGTCGTCGAAGTCCTTGAGGATCTCCGCCGTGCTGTGCTTCTCCTTCTCCAGCGCTTCCTGCTTGGCCACGATGGCCTCCTTCACATGCTTGTTGTGGTCGTGGGCCTTGCGCCGCTTCTCCATCAGGTCGCTGTACACGGTGGCCAAACGCGCTTCCAGGCCCATCCGCACGTCGCTCATGGCCACGTATTTCTCCAGTCGCTCTTTCTCGGCCTTCAGCGTGTTCAGCTTCACACGACGGTCGCGGATGCGCTCGAATTCTTCGGTCATCAAGCGGTTCGCTTCCAGTGCAGGGCGGTTCGGCGGTATGCCGGCCAGCATCAGCAGGCTGCGCTTCATCTCGTGCTGGTCGATGCTGCGCAGGCTCAGCAGGTTCTTCAACACCTCCTTGAAGTGCGCATACCGATCGTTCTCCGTGAGGTGGACGATGCCCATGCCGTTGCTCTCGCCTTTGGTGGCCACCAATAGCGCATCGCGATGCGCGGCGGCATCCTTCATCTCGCGGTAGTTGCGCTCGGCGAGTTTGGCCAGCACGTTCTTCGGATCGGCCACGCGATCCCCATCCATGTAGTCGGTGATGTCGTAGGTGCCATCGTAGGTGAAACGAACGGGATCACCGCCGCTGGCCTTACCTTGACCGCGCCAGCCCAGGATGTACGATCCGCCCGGTCCGTTGCACTCGAACAACAGGTAGCTGTAGTGGTCGGGGAAGTAGTACTCGCGCGTGGCCTCCGAGTCGTGGTCGCCGAACACCATCTGGTTCCGGTTGTCCAGGTAGAGGAATTGCAGGGTATTGATCAACGTGGTCTTCCCCGCGTTGTTCGGCCCTACGAGTTGCAGGGAATCGCTCAGTTCCACTTCGGCGTAATCGTAGCTGCCGCTGCGGATGGCGATGAGTTTGGTTGGTCCTAGTTGCATGGTCTATCTGGTTGTTCACCACAGCGGCACAGCGGATGCGGAGAGGTACACTTCCCGCTTGGTCTGGACTCGTGGTTGGAACAGCATTTGAATTTCCTCTGTGTACTCCGTGCCTCTGTGGTGATGCACGCGTTCAGTTCATCTCCGGATCGATCTTCTTCTCCGGTGGTCCTTCATCCAGCACGCTGCGGGTCTCCTGTTCTGCAGCCCGGCTGATCTCCTGGCATTTGTCGAATACGCGGTGGAAGGGGCGCAGGAAGCGGAAGGTGTCGTCCGGGAAGTACTCCACCCACCCGTAGTTCACCATGCGCTTCACCAATTTGCGAAGAGCGGTCTCATCTTCGATCTCCACGGCGCGGAGATGTGCTTTGTACCGATCGGTCTGCAGGTGGGGCAGGCCTGCTATGCTGAAACGTTCGGTGAGCAGGTACTCTTCCACCGATCTGCCATCGTTGGCCGTGGCCTCGATCAGGATGAAGCTGAACACGGCGATACCGGCCAGCGAGCTGGAGGGTGGCGTGTTCTCCGCTTCTTCCTTGTGCAGGTAGAAGAAGTCGCGCGGATGGCGGATCAGGTTCAGCCCCAGTGGCTCGAAGTAGGTCCGGTACGCCTCGTAGTTCTCGGCCAACGCACTGTGCAGGGTGCCTTGTTCGTGGGTGATGTACGAGCCCTGGCGGAGCTTGTCGAAGATCTCCTTCAACTGGGGAAGGGCGGTGGTGGTCGTTTCCGTGGTCATGCGCGGGTGATGGAGATGGTCGATACTTCGAGCACGCCGTCGCGCGTGCGGTATTGTTTCTGTTTGCCACCCTTGAACTGAACGTCCATGGTGGGGTCGAAGAGCAGGCGGCTCAGTCCGAGCAGCATGTCGCTGGTGCCTTTTTCCGGGAAGGTGCCGGTGATCCATGCCGTGAGGTCCTTCACGGGGAGCTCTTCCCGCAGGTCCGTGGCCAGGCCATTCAACCAGAGCAGGCGCACATAGTCGGGAGGCGTGTCGCCGTTCTCCTCCATGCTGAGCACCGGTGGCGGGGTGGGCGGGTGGCTGATCACTTCGTTGATCACATGGCGCAGGATGGCGTCCGTGGGCGGGCACTCGATCCCGGCACGATCGGCCTGTACCATGTAGTTGATCACCCAATCGTCCTGCTTCATCTGGCGCAGACGACCCAAGGCCAACGTGGCTCCGTGGGCGATGGCGCTGGCGCGGCGCAATACGTCGTAGAGCGGTTGCAATTCGCGACGGCTCTCGTTCAGCGTGTGGATGGAGCGGCGGCGCAGCGCACGGATCTGGCGCTCGTTGCGCGCGATCATGCCCATCTCCACGTACACGCCTTGTTCACGTGCGGCACGCAAGGCGAGGTCGGTCTCGTCGAGCACGCTCACCAGCAGCCCATCCACGCGTACGATCTCCACCAGCGGATGCACGTACTGGTCCATCAGGCCCACGATGCGCAGGTAACGCTCGCGCACACTTACGCTCGTGCGATCGGCCTTGTAACGGGCCACTTCGCTCATCACCGCGCGGTGCGTGGCGTCCAGGTCGTCCTGCATGCGGCGCAGGGTGTGATCCACCTCGTTGGTGGCCATCGCCACGCTCAGCGCGTCGCCGGCCTCGATGCCGATCACGATCCGCTTGCGCGCACTTTCCAACGCTGCGATGTAGCCCTGGATGATCTCCGGACTGGTGGGCACCGCATCGTTGTACAGGTAGTTGATCAGCTGCAGCAGCGGCTGCGCCATCACGTAGTGTGCGCTTCCCTCTTCCAAAGGAACGAGGATCTGCAACTCCAACAGGCGCTGCCAAGTGGTCTCCGGCTGTTCCGATACCGAGTCGCTGAAGGTGCGGATGAGCTGGCGCACCTGCGCTTCGCTCACATCGCCAGGTTTGATGGCGATGGCGTGCAGCAGCGGCACGTGGCTGGAACAGAAGTCGAAGAAGCGTTTCGGTGTTACTTGCATGTGCTTCTGGCCCACTTCACGGTATGGCAAGGCCATGCCCGGTCGCGGGTTGTGAGCGTGAAAGTAGCCGGGTTCGGCCGGAGGTCCCCGGGTGATTTATCGACAGGTGTTAGTAACCCGGAAACCACTGCTAATTCGTGCTGAGGGGCGTTGAACGTAGGTGAACTCAACGGCCGAAGGACGTATCACGTCTTCCTCCACTCGTCCCCCGGCATCATGCGCTTCATGAATTGATCGAAGAGCGGAACGGTGAATGCCGTATCACCATGGTTGGGGCTCCAGATCATGCCTTTGTTGATCAGGCTACTGCGGCGAGGACCCAGCGCTGTAACGCGAACCTTCAAAACCTCCGCGATATCACCTGAGCGATGTGGGCCCGGACCCAATTCCGCCATGGCGCGCAAGTAGTTCTTTTCCGCCGGTGTCAGCCGGTCGAACCGAACGCCGAAGAAGCTTCCATCCAATGCGGCCACAGCGGTCATCGTTGCCGTGTGTACATCCACTTCACGGATCGGTGATCCCGGTGCCGCATCCCACGAATGCTTGCCCCACTCTTGTACGAAGTAGGGGTAGCCCTTGGTCTCGGCGTGGATCCGATCCAGAGCGCCTGGTTCGATCGCGGCACCTTGTTCCTTCACGGGAAGTGCGATGGCCGCTTTCGCATCTTCTTCCTTCAATGGTCCGATCTCCGGGAACTCGAAAAGCCGTTCGGCATAGGACTTCGCATCGCCCATACGACCGCGAAGTTGCGGAAGCCCCGCGCCCACCAACAGTTCCGGACATTTGCGCTGGGCACAACGATGCAGTGCGACGATCAATGCCGCTAATTCATGTTCCGGTACGTATTGCAACTCATCGATGAAGATGGCCAGCACCTTGTCTCCACTTGCCGCTGCTGCGCCCGCCGCCTCCAACAAGGCTTGCAGGTCGTGTTCCAGATCACCGTTGTCCGCTAAACCAGCTTCGGGTTCCAGGTCCAAGCCGACCTCGATGTCCCCGTATTTCACTTTCAGCGCTTTGGCGAACCCGGCCGATCCGCGCAAAGCGCGCTGCGCCAGATCCTTTGCCTTTTCGTTGCGCGAGAGTCGCAAGAGAGCCTGCCGCAGTTGGGGCGCTAACAAGCTGGGCAGTGACTTCTTTTCCGATGCTTCTATCCGAAGCGTTTCCACCCCCGCATCCTCGGCATTCACCCGCAAGTGGTCCAGTAGCACCGTCTTGCCTACGCCGCGAAGTCCGATCAGAAGTTGGCTTTTGGCCTGAAGACCGTTGCCTACACGTTCAATCGCAACGCCTACGGAATCAATGAGTTCTGAACGGCCTGAGGTACTCCCCATTCGCTGGACAGATTTAGGCGAGGGTTAATGTGTGTTGGGATTGTTTGAGGGTTGGTTTGATGCCTCTTGGCCGGTTATCGGGCAGACCAAGGTAGAGGTGCGCTGGGGTGA
>JADLAI010000103.1 GCA_020848295.1 Flavobacteriales bacterium | reverse complement strand
CCAAAAAAGAGAAGCGCACGGAGGAGTGATCCTCTTTCGATACGGAATGCAAGCCCCGCGATGAGCGGGGCTTCTTCGTTGTTGGATGCCCGACGATCAAGGCACCTGCTCCACACGGATGTTCGTGGGGACCACACCGCCGATGTTCTGGAGAATGATGTCGCGGTCGTTCTCCGATCCAGTGTACTTGACCTCCCCATCCAGGTTCAAGTCCTCCACGCGATAGCCACTCACCGTATTCGTGGGCACCGCGCCGCCGATCGCTTGCAGCACGACGTCCCTGTCGTTGTTCAGCCCGGTATACTTCAACACCCCGTCGGGCATGGCATTCCCTGCCCAGAGGGCCTTGATGGGGCCGAGGTCCTTCGTCGCTTCTGTACCGAACAGGGCTATGCTACCATCGCTCAGGTCGTAGCTCTTCTCCACCACGCTCACACGCAAGGCTTGCGCGCTCACCACACCGAAGTGGTTGCGGTGCCGGATGCCGATATGGTAATCCTTCACGGCAACACCGAATTGGATCGGTGAGACACCATCCATACCTACGATATCCCCATCCCGCTGTATCAATGCGGAGCGGGAGGCTACGATCGTGCCCGGCTCAACCGCATCGCGCAATTCCACCAACACCCAATCCACAATGGCATCCGGACCCGAGACCGCAAGGACCGTCGCGTTCGTGCTTTCACCACCGCCGTCGCCTTCGAACACGTAGCCGGCGGCAGTAAATGGTTCTTCGAGCGGTATCAGACCTTGCACCCTCAGTTGGTCGTTCATCAGGCCACTTGATTGGTCGTAGGGGCCTTCGAGGATGGCCTTCAAGCGCAGGGAGATCCTTGGTCGTAGGATGAACAGCCCGTTGTCAATGTCGCTCACGATCACCAGGCCACTTGCAAAGAAGGGGTAGTTGCCCCACGCCCCGTCATAATGTTTCGCATTATCCGCGGTATAGGTGTCGAACCAGGCTTCCAGGCTCAAGGTACCGGAGGGGATCAGGTCGGCATCCAGGATGTGCAGCCCGCTGGTATAGTTCGCCTCCCAAACGAGGTCCTGATGGATATAGAGGTTGTGGTCGTAGCTCGCATTCGGTCCGCTGAAGAAGCCATGATAGACCGGGGCCTCCAGGTCCTGGATATCGAAGATGTGCGTGCGCGTGTTATAGTTGTTCGGGGATCCCTCGTCCCCTTCGTCGTTCATGAGCAGGTAGCGATGGTCAGGAGTGACCCAACCTTGATGGCACAAGCGTGCTCCCGGATAGGGCGACGTGTTGCCGATCAGGGACATGTCCGACGGGTCGCTCACATCGATGAACGAAACACGATCGTTGGCATTGATGTGGAAGTTCAGGCTGATGCGCTTCCCGACATGGGCCAAGTCCGGACCATTGTACAGGATGACGTTGTTCTCGTGGATGTAGCCATCGCTGGACCAAGCCCCGGCGAAGGTGGGCGCCAAGGGGTTGCTCACGTTCACCACGTGCAAGCCGCCACTGTACGTACCGGTGCCCACGGCATAGACGTACGGCGCGCCTTTGTCGGCGAAGATGGTGTGGCTGTTACCGAAGCCGGCATAGTGTGCATCCTCCGTGAAGGTGGCGGGAGGGTTGGTGACGTTGCGCAGCCGCGTGAGGTCGAACACTTGCAGGCCATGCCCCGCCGCTTCGCTACCAATGAAGCACCAGTTGCCGCTCACATCCACATCGCGCCACAGGTTGCTCACGTTGTTATGGGCTGGCAGGGTACCGACCAGGATGGGTGCCGTCGGGACACTGATGTCCACGAATGAGGTGCCCGTGCGTGTGCCGACCAGGGCGTATTCCCTGCCGTCCAGTGGGTCGGTCCATCCCCAGAGGTCCGCAACACTGGTGACCGTGCCCAACTGTCCCAGGTTCATGAAGGACATGAGATCCACGTTGTGGCAGGGATAGGGACCTGCAAAGCCGTTCTCGCAGGGCGTTTGGGCAAGAAGGGGAATGGAGAGGAGTAGACCAATAACGGTCGGACCAAAGCAGTTCATAACACCAAGTTATGCTTTTACCGATCCGGTGACGATGCCCCGGTCGTTCCGGGCAATGATGGACAGGGGTGAAAGGGTGCAAGCGCGCGACGGCCGCGGCTTTGATCTTCACGCCCTCCATCCATCGGATCCATGTGGAGCCCGATCCTTTGATGTCGTCCCGGTAACGATCACTTCGCTTTTGGAGCCAACCTCAACGAGATACCATCGATGTAGTAGTACGCATACCGGTTGTCGGGTCCCTCCACCAGGTTCTGCGACTCCAGGCCTACGTACGGGTACACACCGATGGTGATGTACTGCTCTTTGCCATCGGCCACGAAGGTGCCACGGACCTCGGTCCATGTGTTCCTTTCCGTGATGAACCGTTCCGTGTAGACCTGCGGTGACTCTTCCAGGAATTTGCGGTGCTGGTAGTTGATGGCTTGCTCGGTGACCAATGCGCCAAGGCCCATGATCGTGCGGTCACTGTTCCCGGCCAATGCCACATGGAAAGAGATCTCATACGTGGAGTCCGCGACCAGTGGCTGGATCAGCTCGCCATGCAGGTATTCCGAATAGGCGTTCCAGGCGGGTTTGAACAGGTCAGCCTGATCGTAAGCCTCGTAGTTCCGTTGGATATCGGCCTTCCATCCACAGATGCCCGCATAGTGCTCGCCTTCAAAGGGGCCGATCCTTCCATAGTCGTTCTCCGGTATGCCGACCGTTCTGGCCGATGTAGCGGCTGAGAACAGGTCGGAGAGGCCCAGGGTGGCATCCCGCCAGCCGATGGCCCGATTGATCTGGTCGTAGGTGCTGGGCTCCTTCTCCAGGAACTCGAAGCCACCGTTGCGCACCAGTTCAAGGTGGTGGTCCTGGGCGATGCAGATGGTGCTACTGAAAAGCGGAAGTAGGGAGAGCGTGCGGATCATCGGGAATGATGGGACCGCCAAGGTAGGGATCGACCTGCGCCAGTGCCTGCGTCAAGCCCGAAGCTGCTGCGGGGGATGTTCGCTGTCCCGTGCCAGTAACGAGGCGTTCTCGCGCTTCAGTCGGCTCACCAGACCACGCAATTGCTTGAGCTCGGTGCGCAGTTCGAAGGTGGCCGCATCGCTCAGCAATTCCAACCGCTCGGAACGGTCGGCCTGCGACCACCGCTTGATGGCGCCGACCAGCTCATCACGCTCGGAGGTGAGCAGCGCGATCTCCTCCTGGGCCGCATGGAACAGCCGGTCCAATTCCCGCAGCCGATGCCACAGATTCGTTTCCTCGCCATCGGTCGGTTGAAGTGCCGGTAGGAATAGGCGATCGTCGGTGAGCGGTGCGCGACGTGGCATGGGCATGGGAGTTGTCGCACCTTCTACGACCCATTCACCGAATGGTTCCAATGGGCGGATCCTCCTATTCCGGGCAATGGCGCCGCAGTGTTTCGAGGAAGCCTTCCTCCACCACCAGGGGATCCCTGGAATGGCTGGATCGGTACCACGCCCACGCATCGGCACATTCACCCTTCCACAAGCGGCTCACCGCCAGCTTCGCACCGGCACGCGCATTCCCGGGTTCCAACTTCACGGCACGCCCCAGCAACAGGTCCGCGGTGTGGAGCACACGTTCCGCCTTTCCCGGATCATCATCCTTGAACCGGTAGTATTCCGCCAGGCACACCGAGGCCATGTCCACCATCAAGGGCACATTGGTCGTGTCGATGGACAGCCCTTTCTGGTATTCCGAAGCAGCCTCGTCCGGGCGGTCCAAGGCCAGGAAGAATGCCCCGTAACATCGACGGATCCGTGGGTTCGCCGGTTCCATCAGGTACGCCTGGTTGAACCGGTACATGGCTTGCACAAGGTCACCGTTGCGCAACAATTCGCTTCCCAGGTCCAGCAGGTGTTCCGCACAGGCGTGGGGGTCGGGGTTCACCGCGAGCATCTGCGCGACGAAGGCCGAGTCCGATGCGAGCTGCTCCGGGTTCTTCTCCCGGCCACCGTACGCGGGCAGTAAACGCATGTCGCGGAACGACTGGATCAGCCACTCCCGATGGGTGAGGTGCTGCCCGTAAGTGGGAAGGCCGAGGAACAGGAACAGGATCGGCAGGGTGCGCATGGGCGGTGTGATGACCGAGAATACCACAAGATCGGTGCCTGACTATTGTCCCCCGCCTCCGATGAAGGACCTTTGTGCCTATGAATGAGGGTCTCCTTGGAACGATCGAACTCGGCCTGGACACCTTTGGGGATATCACGGTCGGCCCCAATGGCACCACGCTCCACCATGCCGAGGTGCTGCGGAACATCGTGGCCGAAGCGGAACTGGCCGACCGCTTGGGCCTCGACTTCTTCGGTGTGGGCGAGCACCACCGCGACGATTTCGCCGTGTCGGCTCCTGAGGTGGTACTTGCGGCCATCGCGGCGCGCACCAACCGCATCCGGCTCGGCAGTGCCGTCACGGTGCTCAGTTCCGACGACCCGGT
>JADLAI010000102.1 GCA_020848295.1 Flavobacteriales bacterium | reverse complement strand
TGGTGCGGCAGTACCAGCAGCGGCTCTATGCGTTCATCCGACGCATGGTCACCGATCACGATGAAGCCAAGGACGTGCTACAGAATGTTTTCCTGAAGGCCTGGACCGGCCTGGATGACTTCCGCGCTGATGCCCGGTTGTACAGCTGGCTGTACCGGATCGCACATAACGAAAGCCTCAACCACCTCCGGAAATTGCGCAAGGGCATCTTCGTGAGCAACGAACAGGTCATGGAACGCCTCACCACCACCCTCGATAGCAGCGAACACTTCAGCGGCGATGCCATCCAGCGTAAACTTCAACACGCGGTGATGCGCCTGCCCGACAAACAACGGGCTGTCTTCACCATGAAATACTTTGAAGGGCTCAGGTACGAGGACATGAGCACCATCACCGGCACCAGCGTGGGTGCGCTCAAGAGCAGCTACCACATCGCCGTGAAGAAGATCGAAGGGTGGCTCACCACGGATCAAACCTCCGACAAGTGAACGTGTCCAACGGATCAGGTAGCACATGGAAATGCACGACGGACCGGACGAACTGGAACAAGCGCCCACACTGCGCGGCATACAGGGGCACACCCCCTTCGTGGTACCGGAGGGATTCTTCGACACCTTCCCGCATCTCGTGCAGCAGCGGGCCGTAACCCCAAAGGCGAGGACCTTTACGACCTGGAAGTGGCTTCTAAGGCCCACCATCGCCGTCGCTGGGGTGGCGCTCATTGCTTTCATGCTCTGGCAAATGCAGGTCAAGGTTCAGCCCGATGGCCACAACGCGTCGCTCGCGCAGGACTGGAGCGCGGAGGATCTGGTGCGGGCGGGAGTGGACCTCCGGTCCGTGCAGACCCTGATCGGCCCGGAAGAAGGAGTGCTGGATCCGATCGTGCTCCCCAAGGATGACCATGCGATATTCGCCTACCTTGAACAGGAGGAACTTCCACTTGATCTACTGACCGAAGGACTATGAGAACGTTCATCATCCGGCTGCTCCCGGCCATCATACTGGTCATGAGCGGGATCAGCACAAGCGCACAATCCGATGACGATACGCCACCGGAGCGCCTGCGCGAGATCAAGGCGCAGAAAAGCGCATTCATCACCGCACGCCTGGAACTCACCCCCGAGGAAGCCCAGCAATTCTGGCCGATCTACAATGAATTCGATGACAAGCAGGCCAGCCTGCGCAAGGACCTGCGCGCCCTGCTCAAGGATCCGGCGAACGGTGCGGGGATGAGCGAGGCGGAAGCTGCCGTCCTACTCGAAAAGGGCTTACAATTCCGCCAGCGGGAAGTGGACCTTGAAAAAAGTTATGCCGAACGTTTCAAGAAATGCATCGGCGCGGTGAAGACCCTGCGTCTACGCAAGGCCGAGCACGATTTCAACCGGGAGGTCCTGCGCAAGCTCAAGGACCGGATGCAGCAGCGAGGCGCCAATGGGGACGGCCCCGGGCGCAGGCCCTGAGCCGCCCTTCGCCACCTTTGCATCCACCATGGATGCATTGCATACCGCCTTCAGGCAGCACCTGGCCCAGACCAGCCCCTACCCGCTTGCATTGGATGTGATCGGTGCGGAAGGCTGTCATATCCACACCCGTGACGGTACCCGCTACCTGGACCTGGTCGCGGGCCTGGCGGTGAACAACACCGGCCACAGGCACCCCCGCGTGGTACAGGCCATCAAAGACCAGGTGGACCGTTACCTGCACGTGATCCCGTATGGCGAATTCATCCAGGAACCCCAGGTGCGGTTCGCGGAACGATTGGTCCAATTGCTGCCTCCGGGCCTGGACAGCGTCTATTTCGTGAACAGTGGTACCGAGGCCAATGAGGCGGCCTTGAAACTGGCCAAACGGGTTACTGGTCGCACGGGGCTGATCGCCTGCCACCGGAGTTACCACGGAAGTACGCACGGCTCCCTCAGCATCACCGGCAACGAAGCGAAGAAGTTCCGGAACAGACCGCTGCTACCCGATGTCCGGTTCATCACCTTCAACGACCCCAACGACCTGAACCGGATCGATGAACGGACCGCCGCCGTGGTGATCGAACCCATCCAGGGCGATGCCGGGACCCGGATCCCGGACCACAGCTGGGTCGTAGCCTTGCGGAAGCGCTGTACCGCGGTGGGTGCCCTGCTCGTATTCGACGAAGTGCAGACCGGGATGGGCCGTACCGGGCGCCATTTCGCCTTCGAACATGCCGGTGTGGTACCGGACATCCTTGTACTGGGCAAGGCCCTGGGTGGCGGCTTGCCGATCGGTGCCTTGGTGGCCAGCCGGGACCGCCTGCACCAATTCACCCACGACCCCGTCCTGGGGCATATCACCACTTTCGGTGGCCATCCGCTACCCTGTGTGGCCGGCCTGGCCGCTTTGGAGGTCATGCTCGATGAGGAACTCGCCGCGAACGCCGCCCGGATGGGCCAGCGTTTCGTTCAGGGCCTTGCCCACCCCCGGATCAAGGAAGTACGTGGCCAGGGCTTGATGATCGCCGTGGACCTGGGCGACGCGGACCTTGTACAGTTCGTGGTGAAGGACCTCCTCGCCAACGGGGTCCTGGGCTTCTGGTTCCTCTCCTGCCCCACGGCCTTCCGGATCGCGCCGCCGCTCACGATCAGTGCGACCTTGGTGGACCAGGCGCTACAGGCCATCCACAGGGCCCTTGATCATGCACCAGCGTAAGGATCCGTTCAGGATATCACGTTCCGGGGGCCTCCCCATGGGACGTACCGTTCCCGGCCGGTACCCGGCCGGTGGCCGGGATATTGCCACCATTGCACCAGGGGTCTCTTGAAGGATCGCACCCGATCCGTACTTTAGGCCCGTTTAGGAAAAACGAACCCCCTCGCTTACGTGAACCCTATGAAACACGTTGTACTCGGAATTGCGGCCTGCACCCTGTCCTTGGTGGCCAGTGCGCAGCGCTACCAGTGTGGTACGGACCAGATGCGCGCTCAACGCATCGCTCAGGACCCGACCTACCTGGAACGGGAAGCCAACTACGAACATGAGATCCAGGAATTGATCCGCAACAGTGCCCACATGGACCGTGGCGGTGATGTGATCTTCACCATTCCGATCGTATTCCACATCATCCACCTGGGAGGGACCGAGAACATCAGCAACGAACAGATCCTCAACCAGCTGGATAACATGAACGCGGATTTCCGGGCCCTGAACCCGGACGTGAACAACGTTAACCCGACGTTCACCGATCTCGTGGGTGATGCCATGATCCAATTCGCACTGCCCACCAAGGATCCGTTCGGCAATTGCACCAATGGGATCGACCGGATCCGTACACCGGAGACTTTACGTGGCACGGACAAGTCCAAGTTGAACCCCTGGCCCCGGGACAAGTACCTGAATGTCTGGGTGGTGCACGACGTGACCGTTGCGGGGGCGGCCGGTTATGCCTATTTCCCCAATTCCTTCGACAATCCGGTCACTCGGATCGCCGACGGCATCATCATCGAAGATGCCTATATCGGGAGCATCGGAACCGGAGACCCCTACCGGTCCACCGCGCTCTCCCACGAAGTAGGCCACTACCTGAACCTCCCGCATGTATGGGGCAATGGCAACGACCAGGATCTGGGGACCGCACCGCCGGGGCACATGGTGTCGGAATGCGGGGACGATGGTGTGGAGGATACGCCACCGACCCGTGGATGGGATGAGACCTGCGCAGACTTCAATGACCCTGTCTGGGGCTGGGCGGATTGCCCGACCACCAAGATCCAACTCAGCGAACTTCCCTACCGGTTCGATGGGGTGACCACCAGTTCAGGCGCCGCAGACCCCACTGTGCTCGTGCAACCCTCCGATTCCATCTTCGGTGCAGCCCGCCAACGTGCGGATCTTTCTCCTTTCACCGCCGTGGGTGTCAGTGCGAATTCCGAACGCGAGGGCATGTTCGCTTTCGGTGGTTGGGGGGAACAGCCGGTGGATGGGGAAACCGTTTACAGCGAGTTGCCAGGAAGCCTTGATGCGGGTAAGTATTATTCTTTCAGCATCGACCCACGGTTCACCGACCTGCTCACGATCGATTCCATCGGGTTCAAACTTTCCCGTAATGCGCATGGCATCCGCACTTTCGCTGTGCGCTCGAGCCAGAACAACTTCACGACCAACATCCCGTTGCGTGTAGCGCCGGGTTCAGGCATCACGATCCAGACCGGCAACGTTGGGTTCATCTCCAACGACGTCGCAATGGATGGGGTAACGGTGTATGCCGACCCTACGGGGACCAACTTCAACTTCACGGACAATACCGTCACCTTCCGCCTGTACGCTTGGAACGCTGAGAACAGCAACGGACGGGTGCGTGTATGCAGCAATGCTGCCCCGGTGGATCTCTTCAAAGCACTGGGCGGTGCCCCACAACCCGGTGGTAGCTGGTCCGGGCCGAGCGCTTCCGACGGCAGTTTCGACCCGACCACGATGACCGCTGGCACCTATACCTATACCATCGATGCGAACGGCCCCTGCGCAGCGTACACCGCCTCGGTGGAGGTGATCGTGGTCCCCGCACCGGATGTGCCCGTGATCACGGGTGCCGATGCCTTCTGCGAAGGGGGGTCCGTTGAACTCACCAGCAGCGCGACGAACAACATCCTCTGGAGCACCGGTGCCACCACCGGAGTGATCACCGTGAATGCCGGTAGCGACTACAGCGTGACCCAGACCTTGAACGGTTGCGCCACGACCAGTGATCTCTTCACCGTTACCGCGTACACCCCCGTGATCGCCGGTACCGATGGAGGCCTCACCTTGTGTGAGACATCCACTCCACTTGAGTTATTCCGCAGTCTTGGTGGCCAACCCCAGGCCGGCGGAACCTGGACCGGACCGAGTGAGGTGATCGATGGGCTCTATGACGCGACGACCATGGAACCCGGCGACTACGATTACATCCTGGCGGAGAACGGCACATGCCCAGGGGACACCGCTCGGATCACAGTGACCGAGCAGGCAACGGCCAATGCCGGTACGGATGGCACCGCTTCGGTGTGCAACAACACCTCCACTGACCTTTTCCGTCGCCTTGGCGGCGCTCCACAATCCGGTGGCAGCTGGACCAACCCGGAGAACGTGACGATGGACGGCATCTATGACGCGATCACCATGGCCCCTGGTGCATATACCTACACGGTGGATCCCGGTGATGCCTGCGGTTCACACTCGGCCGTGGTGACCGTGGCTGAGATCAACGCACCCTCCACCCCCACGATCACCGGCAACAACGCCTTCTGCGCGGGTGGCAGTGTGCAATTGGCCAGCAGCAGCGGTCAGAACAACACCTGGTCGCCAGGAGGTGCCCTTACACCCGGTTATTTGGTGACCGCACCTGGCACCTATACCGTAAAGGTGACGAACTCCAACGGTTGTTTCAGTGTTTCGGCCCCGCATGTGGTCACCATGGGTAGCCCTGTGAGTGCAGGTGGCGATGGCGAAATGAAGGTGTGTACAGCAAGCAGCGACCTTGACCTGTTCGCAGTGCTCAATGGCGCAGCGCAGGCTGGTGGCACCTGGTCAGGACCCAGTACCGTGAGCGACGGCCTGTACCAGCCATCCAGCATGTCCCCTGGCAATTACCTGTACGTGGTGAACGGCAATACACCTTGCCCGAACGACACGGCCACCGTGGTGGTATCCGAATCCAACGACCTGGGCCCGGTGACCGGTTACTTCGGTGTGGACGATGTGGCGGTGTACGGCACCACCGGCCTGATCGAGAACGTGGAGAACTACATGGAATATTCGTACTGTTCCAAGATGTTCACCCACGGACAGGTGGACCGCATGCACTTCGCATTGAACAGCAGTACTGGTGAACGCAACAACCTGTGGAGCGAGGACAACCTCCGCGGTACAGGCATCGCCGAGGGTTACCGCTCCAACTGTGCGCCCATCGCCGACTTCTACGTGCGCACGGTGGTCATCGGCTCCACCACGGAGACCATCGAACTCCCATTCGTTCCGGCCGTATGTACGGGTGAACAGGTCCAGTTCATGGACAACTCCGTCGGCGGGCTGCCCACCTCATGGAGTTGGACCTTCCAAGGTGGAACCCCCGCGACCTCCACCGCCAGGAATCCGGTGGTCACCTTCGACACACCTGGATTCAAGATGGTCACCCTCACGGCCAGCAACGAGCATGGCAGCAACACCAAGTCGAATGAGTTCTCATTCCTCGTGGGTGGCACGCCGAACGACATCACCAGCAGCTATTTCGAGGGTTTCGAGAACTCTTCGAGCCTGTTCCCTTGGAATGTGATCAACTACGGGGACAACATCACCAGTTGGCAGCGCACCACCAGCGCAGGGCACAACAGCAACGCTTGTGCGATGCTGAACAGTGGCGAGCGCAACTTGGCCGACCTGATCGATCCGGCGAATGGGGAGGACTTTGATGTGCTGTATTCTCCGAGCTTCGACCTGAGTGGCACGAACGAGACCGCCCTCAACTTCAGCTGGGCCTATTCCACGACGGCCAGCGACGTTGCCGAGGTGACCGAGGAACTGCTCGTGTTCATCAGTACGAACTGTGGCGAGGATTGGAGCTTGCTTCCTGGTGGCCAGATGACCGGCGCCACCCTCATCAACAACGGCAACAATCCACAACTTCCACCACCGGCCTGGAGCGAGCGCACCCTCCCCATCAACCTCTCGCGCCGTGTCCCCAACGTGCGCTTCATGTTCCGATTCAAGAGCAGTGAGAACTGCGGGAATCTGTACATCGACAACATCAACATCATCGGGGCGGTCAATATCGAGAACCTCACCTCGGAGAACTTCATGAGCCTCTTCCCCAACCCGACCAACGACCGGTTCACCTTGGGTGTATACGGCATGGACAAGTTCGAGACGACGGTCACCATCACCGACCTACGCGGCGCCGTGGTGTACCAGAACATCCTGCGGCCAACGAACCTGTCGATGCAGTTCAGCGCAGAGGAACTCAACCTGTCCAACGGGCTTTACATGATCAACGCCTCCAACGAGGCAGGCCGTCATACGCAGAAACTCATGGTCGGCAAGTGACCGGTTGACCTGCTCATCGTGAAGAAGCCCTCCGGATCCGGGGGGCTTCTTCTTATACCCTTTCACCATACCTATCCACCCGACCTGCTTGCTCTTTGTCCGTGCGACTTCAGGTGCCTCCGTATGGCGAAAGGGTATTACCTGGGATACGCTCGGATCGCACCGTTCATACCCTCAACGCATTCAATATCGGCTGATCAGTACTGCCCCGTGGCGAGTAACACCAGGGTGCAAGCTTCCAGGACCTCGATGCCCGCTGCCGTGGCCTGATCGGCCAACTCCGGATTCTCCGTGCCCGGATTGAAAATGATACGCCGTGGCTTCAGCGCCAGGATCTCCGGGATCAAGCGGGTCTGATTACCGGGTGCCAGGTAGAGCGTGACGGTATCCACCTGTGCATCCGCTGGGATCTCCGTGTGTATGACATCCTCGCCCACCTGCCCCCCGCGTTTCCCTACCAACAAGACAGGGATCCCGTGCGCCTGCAAGCGAAGGGAGGCGATGTTCCCGTATCGTTGAGGGTCCGTGTTCGCACCCAGGACCAAGGTCTTTTTCTCCTTCATACCACGAAGTTCGGTACAATGTGTACCCGTTGGGGGTCATACCAATTCGCAGTGGGATCTCACCCGATCCACTTGCTCGTTTTCCGCATGACTTCTTCGGCCCGGTCGCCCCTTAAGCACCGCTACACGTCGACCACCCCGTATCATCATGCAAGAATAGTGGCGCATCCTCGGGTGACCCGCTACTGCGAAATGGGATCGGTTCACACTTCCTCCATCCCTTTCCGAAGATCCTCGACGGTCCGCTCAGGCAGCTTCGAGAGATCGAGCACCATGAGGCCATCCAACGCATCGTTGAACCGCGGATCGCGATTGAAGCCGATGATGCGTGCATTCAACAACAGGTACTTCTTCAGAAGCACCGGCATCGCCGTTTCCGTGGGGTCCACATCAGCGATCAGCCGGTCCATGCGTTTCAGATCGGCCATCGAGGCCTGCACCAGCACTTCGCGGTCCACTTTGTCGGGTTTGATCCGGAATTTGTTGCGCGGCCGGATCGCGGCGGCCATCTCCTGGTCGTAGTGGTGCTGTTGCACGAACTCCATGATCAGCGAACGGGAGGTCCTGCTGTACGAGCCGCTGATGCTTACCGGCCCGATCAGATAACGATGCTCCGGGTTGGCCGTGATGTGCAGGAGCAGGCCCCGCCACAACATGTACAATGGCAGGCGTTGTCGCTGGTATTCCACCGCGATGAACGAACGGCCAAGCTCGAAACTGCGCCGCAATACGCGGTCCATGGGCCGATCCATGCGGAAAAGCGTGTAGGTATAGAATCCGCGTTTGCCGTATCGGGACATGATGCGTGCCCCGTCCCCGATGCGGTAAGCGCCTACAAGACGCTTGTGCTCCCGGTCCCACAGGAAGAGATGATCGTAGTACAGATCGAACTCATCCAGGTCGATGCTCTTGTTGGTGCCCTCGCCCACCGCGCGGAAGGTGACCTCCCGAAGACGACCGATCTCCCGCAGGATATTGGGGATGCGGCCTGTCGGGGCGAGGTACAGATCGAACTCGCCCTGGCTGTTCAGCTTCAGGTCCTCAAGGCCTGCGATCTCCTGCTCCAGCCGCTCCACCTCCACCGCCTCGGCGATCTCCTTGGGTCGTTGCGGGAAACGGAGCGGATTGAACAATTCGCGTTTCACCTGTACGCCACTTCCGAGTGCATAGGTCTTCGCACGCAGGAAACGGGCCAGTTGCTCGGCCGAGGTGAAGGCGGCGATGTCCTTGGGTGGTATCGGCCTGCCGATCCGCATGCGGACCGAACGCCCCCGCATGCGCAGCATCTCCTTGGGCAGGGCCAGGGTGCGCAGATTCGGGTGGATCATGCCGAGCACATGGAACACCAGGCTGTTCGCACCATCGAACCAGACCGGCACCACCGGCGCGCCCACATGTTGGGCCATCTTCACCATCTGTGTCTTCCAACGGGGGTCGGCCACGGACTTCAACTCGGTACGCCAGCTGCTCACCTCTCCCGCCGGGAAGACCGCCAGCGCATGTCCTTCCTTCACATGTGCCATGGCCTGCCGCATCCCTTGGAAGCTGCTGAGCGAGGTGAGTTGCTCGAACGGATTGACCCCGATGAACCGCCCGCGCAGTGGTTCGAGCTGCTGAAGGAGGAAGTTGGCCATGACCTTCAGGTCCGGACGCACCGCACCCAGGACCTGGACCAGCGCCAAACCGTCGATCGCACCGTACGGGTGATTGGCCACGAAGATCAAGGGGCCCTCCTTAGGGATATGGGCCAGGTCCGCCGGGTCGACCTCCAGTTCGAGGTCCAGGTTCTTGAACACCGCCGCTACGAATTCCCTGTCCTGAAGGTCCTCAATGGCGTTGTAGAACCGTTCCAGCCGTTTCAGTCCGCTCACCTCCGTGAGCAGGCCGATCCGCGGATCACCCGGGCGCATGTGGCTTGCCTTGGCCAGTTCAGCCGGATGAACAAGTTTCTTCATCGAAGGATCGCACGAATGTACCCACCCGATCGGATCCGCAAGGGCCGGGATCCGGGGAACGGCTCATCGCCTCAGACGTCCAGGATCCCGATGATCCGTTCGTTCATCAATTCCCCGCCGGGATAGCTGCGCGTGTAGTCCAGGTTGATCCAGTGGCGGCCATCGGCATCGGTGTGGTGGTACAAGGGTGCGCTACCCACCTCTTCGGTGAACAATTGCTTGCGGATCAGGTACCCGGCCCGTTCCATCTGCGCTTCGGTGCCGATCAACAGTTCGGGGTAGACATGCCCTTCGGTGCGCACCAGCCGCACCTGCCCACCGATCGCCCGGATGCAGGCGGCCATGACCAAGGCATGGTCATCGCAATCACCCGCCATCAGTTCGAGGCTCTCGGCCGGTGAGGCGAAGTATTCCCCGCCCTTCACATCCGAAACGTAGTGCCATTTCGTATTGATCTCCTTGAAGATCGAGAGTGATTGTATCAGCGTGAGCTCGTCGGCATTCACCTTCACCTCGCTGAAGTTGGCCATCGCCATGCGCACCGCCTCACGACGGATCGTGCCGTCGGATTCCCGAAGGATGGCCTGTAGCTTGTCCGCATCGAAGAAGGGCGCCAGCTTGCGAGCGGCAAGGGGTGCATTCGAGGAGGTTGCCCGCAAGGACCCGAGCAGGTCCGCATAGTCGCGATAGAGTTCGGCGAAACTGTATTTACCGGCCAGGCTGGTGCATGTTATGCCGACCAGACCCACCATCAGACCCACGTACACCCCGGCGCGAAAACGCCGGACCAGGACGATGAAGGCCAAGAGCACACATCCGAACGTGAGGAAGTGTTCGATCCGGAGACCATCGCCGAATGGCACGACCATTTCGGGTACGAACGGAACGATGATCAGATAGAGAGGCAGGGTGAGCAACACGGCCACCAGGTACACGATGACCACGTGGGCCATACGATCCCCGACATCCACGACCTTCTCCTTCCCGGTCACCTGCTCTTCCTCCATACTCCCGATACGCAGTTAAGTCCCCTTAGTTCTATTTCACCCATCGTTGTACAAATGTCGGTCCACACCACTACACCCGTTCTGGTTAACACACTTTAACGCAAGGACGGATCACCACTACACACCGATGGGCAGTCCAATTCAGCCGACAAACACGATCCCAAGGCGATCCTGTTGAAAGTTGTCCGATCCATCAGGTAACGCATCCATCGGTACGGATAGTTTTGCCCGCCGAGAATGCTCATCAGGTCCCTGTCATCGTTCGTTGCCGTGCTCATACTGGGCTCTTCCGGAATGCATGCGCAATCCACGGGGACCGACATCGGCGGGCCTGAAGGCTTGGACCTCTTCGATGAGTTGAGCGAAGGGGAAGGTGCCGAAGCGGCAGGAATGCCCACGGCCTGGGATGTCAACGACTCACTCAGTTACATTCCGGGGTACGACATGTACTGCCACTGGAACACGGACGTGATCTTCGACCATTCGGGGACCAAGGGGCATTTCGACCACGACACCCTGCGCCTTCAACTTGGCGAGCACGCCTGTGACCTGAACATGCCCTGTCCGGGTGGTGTGACCTCCGGTTATGGCATGCGCCGGGGTCGGATGCATTATGGCGTGGACCTCGACCTGGAAACGGGTGATACCGTGCGTGCCGCATTCCCCGGCATGGTGCGGATATCCAAATACAACAAGACCTTCGGCAATGTGGTGGTGGTACGCCATTACAACGGACTGGAGACGGTATACGCCCACCTGAGCAAACGCAGCGTGGAACCTGGGGACCTGGTGGAAGGAGGTGGCTTGCTGGGTCTTGGTGGCAACACGGGCCGCAGCTACGGCAGCCACCTGCATTTCGAGGTGCGCTTCCTGGATCAGCCGATCGATCCGGCCTTGCTGTTCGACCTGGAACACGGCTCCTTGCGGACGCTCGAATATGACCTGCACAAGGGTTCCTTCGCCCGTATGGCAGCCGCCAAGGTGGCCGCACAGCGGACCCAAGCCTCTCGCAAGTTCCATACCGTACGCCGGGGGGACACCCTATCGGCCATTTCGAGGCGCTATGGCGTGCGCGTGAGCGAGCTCTGCCGGATCAACGGGATCAGTGATCGGAGCACACTTTCGATCGGCCAACGGATCCGCTACAACTGACCGGACCACGGTCTTCGTCCCAGCGCACTTTCAATCCTTAAAGTCCAGTAGGGGGCCATTCTGCGCACATGCCCGGTCGATCGCGCGTGAAAGAGGACGAGGGGGGCGAACGGGGTGCAGCGCCCACACCCTCTCGCTCTCAAGCCATTTACCACGACCCGTGTAGATGGTAATAAGCGTCCGGACCCTCATCACCGTCCCTGAAATAAGTGGTGGAGTTCAAGCGCCAAGCGTACGCCGCCCGATGGTATCCACCATGTCCTGAGCGTGTAACGGGGAAAGGAGGAGCACCTCTCCTGTGCGCAATCGCAACAACAACAGATCCGCTTTCGCACTCGGCAGCCGGTCGATCAGCCGTCTGGCAGCACCCAGCGTGTATGACCGGAACCCGATGTCGACGGTGCAGAACCGCATGAAAGGGTCCATACCTTCCTCGGCACCTTGTCCCTTCGCCGCCCCCGGGTGATGCTTCAGGTAGGCGCGCGCGCCCACCCGATCGAGCAGGCTGGAATCGGCGATCTCGCCGATACGGATGGTGCGTGAATCGGTCGGGGTGGCCAGGACGAGCCGGTCGTCCTCGATCCGATAGGTGGCCTTCCGGCTACTGTCACGCCGCGCTGCCAACAGAATACCCAGCATGGATAGCCCCAAGGACACCTGGAAGAGCAGGAACTTTCCGGAAGAGGCACCGACAATGATCCCGGGAAGCACAAGGAATGGAATGCCCCAGACCATGATCAGCGTGTTGTGCCAATGCCGTTGGGTCCGGAAGCGCTTATGGCTCATGTGCTGCGAATTTACCCTTCTCTACATCGATAGCGCCCATGTGATCAGCCAACTTCCCTGGTGCAAAAGGAAAAGGAGCGGCTATCGCCGCTCCTTTGTACCGAAGGCGGGACTCGAACCCGCACAACCTTTCGGTCACACGCCCCTGAAACGTGCGCGTCTACCAATTCCGCCACTTCGGTGAAGAACACTAATTCCTCAGGGGCCGCAAATATAGCATGCTGGACCATTCATTCATCGGGTTCCCGCGTTCGCCTGGCAACGGCCACCTTGCCCGAACACGTCTCGGGGGCCCAACGGCGTGAACGAGCTTGGAATAGGCCCCCCTCCCCGGAATTGTTGGCGGGAGTGGCTTCTTCAGTCCTGGAGCCCGGATGCACGAAGCCCCCATCCAGCGCAAGGCGGACAGGGGCGACGTGACTCTTCAGATTGACCTTTGAACTACTTGGACGGTGGTTGAACGCGGCCCGTTATCCCAAGGTTACGTTCCCGGCTGAAGAAAATGCCGATCCCATCCAGAATGTCCGCCGACCAAGGTCCAAATGCCAATTCCGGACGTGGGGTCGGACCGGTCCCTGTCACTTAGTTCACATCGGGCAGGAAGCTGTGCTTCTCCCCATAATGGAGCATCTGCTTCACGAAGTCCGTGGGGTATTCGATCCGCACGTCGGTGATCTCCCCCTTAGCGTCCTCCACAGGGATCATCACCGGTTGGATGAAGCCCGCATACGGTGCGGTCTTGATCGCAGCCGCGCGTTCCAGCACCTCTTTGTGGATGGCAGGATCCACCTTCACCCCGTAGGTCTCCACCAGGGCTTTTCCTGCTGCCCCGTCTCCCTGGCTCTTGATCCGTTGCACCTCCCGCAGTAAGTCGCCAAAGAGGCCACGCAACGCTTCGTAGTCGCGTATGTCGTAGAAGGTATGCCCATCGCGCACCACCTTCACGATCACACTGTCCGCCCTACCCTTCTCATAGGCCCAAGCGCTCACCCACTGCCGGTTGCGCATGTGCGCCTCCTCGATGTTCTTGCCTTCCTTCAATCGGCGCAGTTGTACAAGGAGTCCGTTGCGGATGTAGGAATCGTACTCGGCCTTGCCCACTTCGAGGCTGGGCATCACCCCCAGCTCCACGAGTTTGGGATCGAGCAGGTAGTAGAGGGCGACCAGGTCGGCTCGGCCCTCTTCCAGGGTGCTGGCGTAGCTCTTCAAGGTGGCGTCGGGCTCGCCCACGCCGGGTTCCAACTGGCCGCTGGCATGTCCTACGACCTCGTGCAGGGCGGTATGGAGCTTACCGGCCAAGGCGCCATGTTGCTTCGCCAGTTCGATCTCCTGCGGATCATGGCAGAAGACCTCCAAGGTGCTGGTGCCGCTGCTATTGTCGTAGGCATCGGTGATGTTGCCCAGGCTCACGCTCTTGCTCCCATGGGCGGCACGGATCCAATCGGCGTTGGGCAGGTTCACCCCGATGGGTGTGCTCGGTGCAGCATCGCCCGCCTCGCCGACCGTATTGATGAAGCGGTAGGTGATGCCCACCACGTTCTTCTTCTTGTGTTCGGGCAGCAGGGGGCTGTTGTCCTCGAACCATTGTGCATTCTCCATGATCACGCTCATGTTGCGCGTAGCCTCCGGGTCGTTCACCTCCACGATGCTCTCGTAGCTTCCGCGTTTTCCAAGCGGGTCGTTGTAGACTTCGACGAATCCAAGGATATAGTCCACGGTGCTCTTCGTATCCTTCACCCAGGCCACGTTGAAGTCATCCCAGGCCTTCAGGTCGCCGGTGCGGTAATACTTCACCAGCAGTTCCAAGGCCGTCCGCTGTTCGGGCGTCTCGGCCACGCCGATCGCCTTCTCCAACCACTTCACGCTCTCCTCCAGTGCGGTGCCATACAGCCCACCCACCTTGTACACCTGCTCCATGAGCTGGCCATCGGGACCGCGTACCAGCTTGCTGTTGATGCCGTAACTGAGCGGCTCTGTGGCCTTCTTATCGACACGCGCCGCGTAGAAGGCATCCACCTCCTTCTCACTGATGTCATCGCCATAGAAGTTGACCGCGCTGGCCAGCACCAGGTCCTTGTCGGCATCGAGGCTCACCTTCTTGGCATCGATGGTGGGATCGAACATGGCCGTGAGCACCTCCGGGGCCAGTTGTACTCCGGAACCCGAGAGCAACTGTTCGAAATAGGACTGGCCGAACGCAGGCAGGTGCTTGTCGTTGCTGTAGTGGTGGTGGATACCATTGCTGAAGAACACCTGTTTGGCATATAGGACGAAGGCATCCCAATCCGCGCCGGTCCGCTCGCCTTTGTAATCCTTGATGATCCGTTCCAACGCACGGCGGATACGCAGGTTGTACTTGTAGTTCTGGTCGTACAGGATATCGCGGCCAGCAAGACCCGCCATGTTCAGGTAGTAACACAGCTTCTTCTGCTGTAGGCTCAACTGCTCCCAGCCCGGCACCTGGTACCGCAGGATGCGGATGTCGGCGAATTGTTCCGCTTCCCATTGGAAAGCCTCGGTGGTGGTGCTGTCCGCCGTGGGTGTCTTCTCGGTCGCAGGGCCTTCGCCGCAGGCGCTGAAGAGGTAACTTGCAATGACCGGAACGAGGAATCGACGCATCATCTGTCTTGTTGAATGACGGCGAAGATAACCGACCAGGCACGGTCGACGGCCATGAAAGGTGCAGGTCCGGATCAGCGCACCTTGCGCATGGCCGCCTGTAGGGGCATGTTGGCCTTGGCCTCCTCCTCCAACCTTTTCATGCGGTGGTAGGCGGTGAGTTGCTTGTTGTACCGCTTCAGGTCGGCCGGGTCCAATTGGTCCACATGCAGCAGGTCCATCTTGTCGGCCAGGTCGTGCAGTTTCACCCGCACGGCCAGGCCATCGAGCATCACCCGATCGATGTACTGCTCGTAGGTCTCCTGGGGATCACGGGTGATGTGGACCAGGGCGGTGATGAGACGTGGGGAGAAACCCTTCTTGCTGATGTCCTCGGTGGTGAGGGCGGAACGTTCGAGCACATCGTGCAGGGCACCGAGGATCTGCTCCTCCAGGTCGTGGCCGCGCATCATCACGCGCATGACATGCAGAATGTAGGGTTTCCCGAAGCGGTCCACCTGGCCACGATGCACTTTGGCCGCGAGGCGGATGGCGGTCTCCAGCAGGTGATGTTCCATCAGCGCTTGAGTTCGATGCGGAAGTCGAGGGCATGCTCATCCTTGGCGATGGCCCCGAAATCGGTGTCGAGCTTCATGGACCGCGCATCGGGACGCTCCACCGCCACACCTTCCGCCGTGGTGGTATTGCCGATGGGTTCTGCGAAACTGAAGCTGTACTTGTACTTCATGCTGCTCAAGACCTCTTTGGTCCCGGCGGTATCGGCTCCGTTCTCCTGGCCCATGCCCAGGCCGATATCGCGTGCGTGGCCGTTGCTGTGCCTGACCAGCGTGCTGCCTTCCCAGGTGAAGAAATCGTTCACCTGGCCGGTGCTATCCTTGAGCAATACGTTCAAAGCGGCATTCAGCGCGTTGATGTCAGTGAAATCGAACCGAAGGCGCTGCACGTACTCGTCCTTGCTCTTCACCTTCACCTTCTTGATCCCCGGTATCTTCTTCAGGGCCGCCATCTCCTCCTTCAGGTCAAGCTCATTCATGCCGTCGCCCTTCTCCCCTTTCTTCTTGCCGTCGCCCACGTTCTCAAAGGCCTTCAGCATCTCACCGAGCTGGCTCATGTCCACCACGTACTCCATGGTGCCGCTTCCGTTCTTCCTGA
Organism: Flavobacteriales bacterium; assembly: GCA_020848295.1. Taxonomy (GTDB): domain Bacteria; phylum Bacteroidota; class Bacteroidia; order Flavobacteriales_F; family PHOS-HE28; genus PHOS-HE28. The sequence goes on along the minus strand of JADLAI010000102.1, from coordinate 1,493 downwards.
AGGTGTAGTTCTCCTCAATGGTGATGCAGCCTGTGAAGAGGAGCAGCAGACCAAGAAGTGCCATGATCCTGGGATTCGAACGGAGGCGCATCGGATGATAGGTTGAGGCGAAGGTAGGCAAGCCTGGTAACGGGACGTCCTCCTTCGCCGGTGTGCCCGCATGCACAGGAACGACCCATGACCACAGGCCCTCCAATGACCGGGGCCCCGCTTTCGCGGGGCCCCGGTTCCACTCATTCAAGGATCAGGCTCAGCGCACCAGTGGGACCCGCACCGTACGGGTCGTGCTGGTATTGCCCACACGCACGAACCAAACGCCCGTGCTGAGGCCCTCGGCCGGGATGCTCACGCGGGCGGGGGTACCTGCCACCTGCCGCCGGATGTGCAGGCGACCGGTCGCATCCATCACTTCGATGGTCACCGGCATGCCGTTGTTGATGGTATGCTCCACCACGAACTTGTCGTTGCCGTACCAGGCATTCGTCACGAGGTGTTCGTTGTCCAGGATGCTGGTGCTGGTCTCCACCTGCATCTCCATGGTCCAAGTGTCGGAACATTCGCCGTTGGTCACCGTGAGGCTCACGGTATAGGTGCCGGGAGTGCTGTAGCTATGCTGCGGCGCGGCCTCGGTGCTGATCTGGCCATCGCCGAAGGCCCAGACCACCTCCCCTTCGGTGCTGGTACTGGTGAAGGTCACCGGCACGTTCACCAAGGTGGTGGTGGCGCTCACCTCGGCTCCTGCGGTCGGTCCTTCGCCGGCCCCGATGGTGAAGGCAGGGGTGCTGATGCCACAGCCCCGATCATCGGTCACGGTCACCGTGTAGGTGCCTGCTCCCGCCACAAGGTCCTCCAAATCGCTACCATCACTCCATACGAAGTGATACGGTGCGGTGCCACCGAGCACCATCAGATCCACTTGGCCATCGGCGGTGTTGGGGCAGGTGGCATCGGTGTTGGCAGCGGTCACCTCCAAGGCGGCCGGTGAAGTGATCGTGAAGTTGGTGTGCAGCGCGCCGCAGCCGGCGGTGCTGCTCACGGTCACATTGTACTCGCCCGCAGCAAGGCCTTCATGGATCGCCACGCCTGCCGCGATGGTCTGCTCCAGCTGGACCGCACCGTTCGCATCGGACCAGGTGATGTCCATGGGACCGTTCCCCACATGGATCACGGTGCCACGACCATCGGTGGTATTGTGGCACGAGGTGCCCTCGGCATACAGCGGTACGGGCACGCTGGCGTGCAGCAGCAAGCGCGCTTCCTCGGTGGAAGCATCCGCTGCCATGGTGAAGGTGTAGCTCGCGCCCTCGGAGAGCGGTGTGAGGGTACCGGTCACAAGGTCCTCCAACACCAGGCAGGTGAGGCCGATGTTCTCCATGCCAGTGGCGGTCACGGTGTATTCCCCATCGACGCGGGCATCGACCATGAGCGGGATCTCAAGCGCATCGGTGTAGCCTGCGGTGGCGTTGATGGCGAAGAGGCCACCTTCCATGCGG
>JADLAI010000101.1 GCA_020848295.1 Flavobacteriales bacterium | reverse complement strand
GACATCCGGTTCCATGCCGATTGGGCTGAAGGGTCCGGAGCCATCGCACTCTCGGGCGAACTTTCACGGGGACCATTGAAGGCCCTCGACTTCGTGGGGCGGATGGAGCCGCAGAAGGACAATGCGCTGGATGTGGACCTGGTCTTCGATCACTTCGACCTCACCTTCATCGACCCCTACCTTCCGGAAGGCATCAGCGACATACAAGGCACGGTGACCGGTACCGTGGATGTGAGCGGCAACCTGAGCGGCCCTCTGGTGAATGGTGTGCTGGACCTACAGGATGCCGGCCTTCGGATCGACTACCTCAACACGCTGTACACCTTTTCCAACAAGGTGAAGGTGGCCCCTGACATGTTCGCCCTGGACCTGGTGACCGTGCGCGACGAGGAAGGCAACACGGGCAGGATCGGTGGGACCATCCTGCACAACGGGTTGAAGGATTGGAACTTCAACGTATGGGGAACGGTCAAGGACCTGATGGTGCTGAACACCACGGTGAATGATAACTCCCTGTATTACGGGAAAGCATTCGCCAACGGGGATATCGAGGTGAGCGGTAGCGTGGACCGGTTGGAGATCAGTGTGGATGCATCCACTGGGCCTGGTACGGACATCCATTTCCCGGTGGGGGGGAGCACCGAAGTCTCCGATGCCGGATTCGTACGCTTCATTGCGAAGGACAGCTCGGCAGCCGGAGAGGATGTGGTGGACCTCAGTGGGATCGCACTGGACATGAAGGCCCGAGTGACCCCGGACGCACATTTCGAGTTGATCTTCGATCCCACCATCGGCGACGTCATGGCCGGTCGTGGCACGGGCGATATCGAGATGACCGTGAGCCAGACCGGTGAATTCCGGATGCGTGGCCAGGTGGAGGTCACCGAGGGCGATTACCTCTTCACGCTGCGCAATGTGGTGAACAAGCGGTTCGAGGTGCTGCCCGGTGGGCGGATCGTGTGGTACGGGGATCCGCTCGATGCCCAACTCGATATCCAAGCCCAGTATCGGGTACGTGCGCCGTTGTACGACATCATGTTCGAGAAGAACGATTCCTATAAGAAGCGGGTGCCGGTGGATGTGGTGATGCAGTTGCGGGAGAACCTGATGAACCCCGAGATCGGGTTCGAGGTGCGCATGCCCACGGTGGATGATGATGTGCGCGCCCGCGTGAACAGCATCCTGAGCACCGAGCAGGAGCGCAACCGGCAGGTGTTCGCGTTGATCGTGCTGAACCGATTCATCCAGCCGCAAAGCCTGGCAGGGAGCGGTACACCGGGGGCAGGAGGTAATGTCGTGGGCACCACCGGCTTCGAACTGCTCAGCAACCAGGTGAGCAACTGGCTATCGAAACTGAGTGACGATTTCGATCTCGGGGTGAACTACCGGCCGGGGGACAACATCACGCAGGATGAACTCGAAGTGGCCATGAGCACCCAGTTCTTCAATGAACGGTTGTTGCTCACCACCAACCTCGGTGTGAGCACCAATGCACAGAACAGCAATACCGGTAATGGCCTCATCGGTGATTTCCAGTTGGAATACCTGCTCACACCGGAGGGAAGGCTGCGTGCCAAGGCGTTCAGCGTGAGCAATGATCGCAACCTGAACCGATCGGACCAGGCGCCGACCACGCAGGGGGCCGGTGTGGCCTACCGGGAGGACTTCAGCGATTGGGGTGAGCTCTGGCAGAAGTTGCTCAACAACTTCAGACCGGCGGCCAACGACCGGCACTTCGAATGATCAGGCCTCGTCCAGGCCGAGATGGTGACCAAGCTTGCGCTTCTTGGTGAGCAGGTAGTCGCGGTTGTGTACGTTCGCTTTCACCTCGATCGGCAGGTTCTCCACGATCTCCAGCCCATAGCCCACCAGGCCCGTACGTTTTCGTGGGTTGTTGGTGAGCAGGCGCATCTTGCGCACACCAAGGTCGTGCAGGATCTGGGCGCCAACGCCATAATCACGGGCATCCATGTCGAAGCCGAGCATGAGATTGGCCTCCACCGTATCCGCTCCCTGTTCCTGTAGCTTGTACGCTTTGAGCTTGTTCAACAGGCCGATGCCCCGTCCTTCCTGCTGCATGTACACGATCACACCCTTGCCTGCTTGTTCGACCAGGTCCATGGCGCGGTGCAGCTGTGGCCCGCAATCACACCGGCAGGACCCGAAGATGTCGCCCGTAACACAAGAGGAGTGAACGCGCACAAGAACGGCCTCGTCCTTGGTCCATTCTCCCTTCACCAATGCCAGGTGTTCCTCACCGGTGGTGTGTTGTTTGAAGGCGATGAGTCGGAAGTCACCATGTGCCGTGGGCAGGTTCACCTCCACCTGGCGTTCCACCAGGCGTTCGGTGCGCATGCGATAGGCGACAAGGTCCTCGATGCTGATCAGCTTCAGGTCGAAACGTTCGGCGATGGTCTGCAATTGTGGTAGGCGGGCCATGCTGCCGTCGTCGTTGAGGATCTCCACGATCACGCCAGCCGGTTCGAAACCGGCGAGCCGTGCAAGGTCCACGGCCGCTTCAGTATGTCCGGTACGGCGCAGAACGCCCCCGTTCCTGGCCTTCAAGGGGAAGATGTGGCCGGGTCTGGCCAGGTCCTCCGGCCTTGTCGCCGGGTCGATCAATGCGGCCATCGTGCGGGAGCGGTCCCATGCGCTGATGCCAGTGGTGGTGCCGTGGCCTTTCACGTCCACGCTCACGGTGAACGGGGTCTCATGCAGCGCGGTATTGTCGCGCACCATCAGGTCAAGGCCCAATTCCTCGCAACGGCCCTCGGTGAGCGGTGCGCAAATGAGGCCGCGGCCATGCATGGCCATGAAGTTGATCACCTCAGGGGTGGCATTGCGTGCGGCGGTGAGGAAGTCCCCTTCGTTCTCGCGGTCCTCATCGTCCACCACGATCACCACCTTCCCGGCACGGATGTCAGCGATGGCGTCCTCGATCGGGTCGAAGCGTTTCTTCAT
>JADLAI010000100.1 GCA_020848295.1 Flavobacteriales bacterium | reverse complement strand
GGATTCGCGTTGTTCCAGCACGACAGCCTCATCTTCGAACAGTACTGGAACGGCTGGGACGCCGATAGCGTGAGCAACAGCTTCAGCGTGGCGAAGAGCTACATCAGCCTGCTCACTGGCATCGCCATGAAAGAGGGCGTGATCAAGGATGTCTTCCAGCCGGTAGGCGACTTCATTCCGCTGTACAAGGAGGGTTGTTATACGAAGATCAACCTGTATCACCTGCTCACCATGAGCACCGGCCTGGACTGGAGCGAAAGCGGTGCCGATCCCTTCAGTGACAATGCGAAAGGCTACTACGGCAGCGATGTACGGGGGATCAGCTTGAACCAACCCTGCCGCGACGAACCGGGGAAGTCCTTCGACTACATCAGCGGCAGCACGCAGATCATGGCCGAAGTGCTGGAGGCCGCCTATGGCAGACCGTTGGACGAACTGGTGCGCGAGAAAGTGTGGGGACCGCTTGGTTGTGAGCACGATGCCTATTGGGGCAAGGACACCGAGGATGGCGACTTCAAGGCCTTCTGCTGCCTCTACGCCACCGCGCGCGACTTCGGCCGCATCGGGCAACTGTACCTGGACAGCGGGAAATGGAAGGGCACACGGATCATCGACGAGGAATACTGGAAGGCAAGCATCACACCGGCCGCACTCGACGACCGCGGATCACCGAACCAACGCTATGGGTATTTCTGGTGGCTGGCCGAACTGGATGGCAACCCGATCTGGTATTGCCGCGGCTTCCACGGGGAATACGTGGTGGTGATGCCCGACCTGGACCTGGTGATGGTGCGCACCGGGATGAAGCGCGAGGAGGTGAACGGCGCCGGCCACCCCAAGGATGTGTTCGAATGGATCGGCATCGCACGTGAACTGGCCTCGCGTACGGCCCAACCCGTGTAGCACCGACCTTGACCCCATGCGGAAGGACATTCACCCACCCAAAGTAGAGGGCGTGGCCATGGCCGTGGTGCGCGAAAAGGACGAGGATGCCGAGGATGCCTGGTTCGTTTACCTGATCAATCAGAACGCACACGCGCTGGAGAACGTGCTGGTGAGTTCTCGCGGCTACGGCGAGATCGAAGGGGAGAGCCGCCGCACCAGTGAACTACGGCACCACCTCGAGCACCTGGGTCCCCGAAGCTGGGCGCGGATCGAGCGGATCGTGGACGAGGTGCTCGTGCTCAGCAACCAATACTGGCTCAGTTATTACGTGGGCCAGCGGCTTTACGACCGCAAGTACATCTTCCTGGCCGGGAGTATCGAAGAGCACCACTGCACCACCATCCCCTTGATGGGGGCCCGTGGGGTGTTGATCGAGTGATCCACCAATGGTTCGTCATCCACTGAGCGTTCCTTCCCAAATGAGTTCAGCAGTCCTGTACTCCCGGCCTCGATTCCTGGTCATCGGTCTTTGGGCTATTCTCTCGTTCTACGCATTCATCAACCGTCCCTCCTTTCAACTTGGCTGGGACTCGTTCGGCTATTACCTCTATCTACCGGCCACCTTCATTCATAACGACCCACTCGTGCGTAACATGAGCTGGGTGGAGGACGTAAATGCCAAGTACCAGGTCTCCACCACCCTCTATCAGTTCTCCAAGCCGACGAATGGCCCGCTTGTGATCCGCTATCCGATCGGCCTGGCTGTGATCTGGTTGCCTTGGTTCGGGGTCGGACACTTTACGGCCGGATGGTTGGGGTACGCACAGGATGGCTTCTCCCTTCCATATCAGCTTGCCCTATCGGCCGGTGTGATGTTGTACTTCCTGCTTGGCCTACTTCTCCTGTACGATGTACTGCACCGAACTTATGATGCGCGGGCGGCGTTATTCACCGTGGGTCTTGTGGTCCTTGGCACCAATCTCCTGGACCAAAGCCTTACCGGACAAACCATGCCGCACCTCCCCCTGTTCACCGTATACGCTGCGGTCTTGTGGTGTACCATCCGCTGGCGGCGAACCAATGCATTACGCGATGCGATCCTTCTTGCAGTGGTCATCGGGATCGGGGCGTTGATCCGGCCGACTGAGATCGTATGCATTCTGATCCCCTTGTTCTGGCCCGGATCGGCAAGCACACGCTGGTTGGCCCAGCTCTGGCAACAAAGGCGCACCTGGGTCGTGATGGCTGCGGTACTGGTCTTGATCGGGATGATCCAATTCACCTATTGGAAACTGGCCTGCGGATCCTGGCTCATCGACTCGTACGCGAATCCCGGAGAGGGGCTTGACCTCCTTGCTCCACATACCGTGGACTTCCTGTTCAGCTTCCGGAAAGGGTGGTACGTGTATACACCCCTGATGCTTATTGCGACCGGGGCCATCCTGCTGCTTTGGAGCCCCCCCCCCCCGCCCCCACTGTCCCGATCACCGTATTCTTCCTGGTGGATCTGTATGTCGTATCGAGCTGGACGTGTTGGTGGTATGCGGATAGTTACGGGGCCAGGGCCATGGTGGGGTCCTATCCGGTGATGGCGATCCCGCTGGCCTTCTTGATCAACCGGATGCGCACTTGGTCCTTGGGGTATCGGTATGCCGGCGCCGCGATCCTGGTGTTATGCGTTGTTCTCAACCTGTTCCAATACTGGCAGTTCAATAAAGGGCTGATCCACGCGTCCCGAATGACCGCAGCGGCCTATTTCGCTTCTTTCGCAAAGACCGCACCGCCGGTTGGAACCGATCGCCTTCTACTGGTGGATCGTTCAGCCCCTAAGCCACCCATTGAGCCGACAGGGGAATACGCGGTCATCAAGGTCCTGGGGGACTTTACTTGCTCCTCCTTACTGAACACACCTGGCCCAATGCAGGACAGTATCACTGCACCTTGCCGCTCCGAGCATATCGATCCCGAGAGGCCGTTCAGCGCGGCCTTCAAAGCAAGGTTCTCGGACCTCACTGCTCAGGATCACGCCTGGTTAGAACTGCGTTGGCTCGTACACACGAGCAGCGAGACCTCGGGCAATGTGCTTGTGAACACCTTCGACCATGATGGCTCTTACGCCTACCAGACGAATGACGTGTTGGACCTGGGAGCGCACCACAGCGAATGGACGCTGATCCGTCAGTGGTACTTGACCCCCGAAGTGCGAAGCCGCTCGGATCAATTCGCGGCCTATGCTTGGTCAACACAAGGAAAGCCCATGGAGGTGATCGGACCGTTGATCCTGGTCCACGAGGCCACAGGCATCCAGGCCGGTCCTTGACCGGTCGGTGACCATTGGGGGTCCGATGCCTTTGTTCGGATCATCTTTGCGTCCAGATGAATGCTTCCTCCAGGCTCCCTCAAGGAGCGAATTGGTCGTACATCCTCGGCATCGCACTCCTGACCACCCTGCTCACCTGGCTGGCATGGAACACGAATGCCCACCGGATGGGCTTTGTGTTGACCAGCACGAGCGACCCCTTGGGCTATTACCAATGGTTACCGGGCATCATCCTGCAGCACGACCCCGATTCGTTCCGTTACGTCCACTACCTCGAGAGCGGAAAAGGACTGAACCTGTTCACCTTCGGGGTCGCCTTGCTGCAAGCGCCCTTCTTCCTGCTCGCACTGCTCTATTGCACGATCACCGGGATCACCCCCACGGGTTACGAGCTCCCGTTCGTATTCACGCGTTTGATGGCCACGGGGTTCTATGGGGCGGTCGCCATCGCCCTCAGTTTTCACACCCTGCGGCGCTATTGGTCCGCGACCGTCGGCTGGGTCACCTGCGGGCTGTTGATCTTCGCCACGAACCTCTATTACTATACCGTACACGACGGCGGCATGTCCCATGTGTACAGCTTCTTCCTCTTCGCCTGGCTCCTTCACCTCACCCTGACCATGGTCGTCCGCCCCAATGGGCGAAGTTTGTTCGGGTTGTTCGTATGTGGCACCCTGATCATTCTTGTGCGGCCGCTCAACGGCATCGCCCTGCTCCTACCGTTGTTCTATGGAATCCCCTGGCGTGATGCGCTGAAGGATCGGTTGCATTGGTTCACTCGGTTCCCGGCATGGACGCTGGCGGGTTTTGGTGTGGCCCTGGTGTTGATCCTTCCGCAGCTACTTTATTGGAAGGCGCAGACCGGCTCCTACCTCGTCTTCACGTACGGTGCCAAAGGCGAAGGCTTCTTCTGGTGGTCGCCACACCTGTGGGATATCCTCTTCAGCCACCAGGGCGGCTGGTTGTTGTACCATCCGTTGATGATCGGTGCCATGGTGATGCTCTTGCGCGGAGCCTGTTCGGGTAAGCCCCCAATGGCCGACTGGCGGGCGATCCTGCTGGTGTGGAGCGTAGCCTGGTACCTCTATGCAAGCTGGTGGAACTGGTGGCTCGGCGGCTCCTTCGGCCATCGCGGTTTCGTGGAGCATTACGCTTTCCTCGTCCTGCCGCTGGCCGCCTGCGTGGATGCCTTGATCAACTGGAGCCGGCGCTTCAAATGGTTGCTCCTGGTACCCGCGGTCTTCCTCATTTTCCTCAACATCCGCATGAGCCACCTGGCCTTCTCGCCCATGGATGGCCCCACGTGGACCTGGGACTCGCTCATCACCTTCTGGGGTGATGCCTTCTACCAATGAAGCGCCTGGAGCAGCTCTTACGGAAGCCTTGGGGCCGTACCACGGCCATGCTCCTGATGGCTTTCGCGATGCTCTGGCTGCAATATGGTGCGATCCTGCGTGCGCCCAACAGCACCCTGTTCAACGGCACCGGTGATGGGCTGAAGAATTACTACGCCTTCGCCTACCACGTGGCGCACGACTCCTCACTCATGCAGTTCGAGGGCATGAACCATCCTTTTGGTGAGCAGATCGGTTACCCGGATGCACAGCCTGCATTGGCCAATACCACCAAGCTCCTGGCCCTGTTGCTTCCCGGCCTCGAAGATCGCGCCGCCGCGATCATCAACCTGGCCGCCCTGCTCAGCATGGTGCTCACCGCCTATTCCCTCTACCTCTTGCTGCGACACTTCGGCACGGGCTGGTTCTTCGCGGCCGTATGCGCCATCGCCCTCGCCGCACTCTCGCCACAAACCCCACGCATCGCCGCGGGCCACCACGCCCTCAGCTACGGCTGGCTCATCACCCTGCCCGCCTATTTCGCGATCCGCTGCCTGTCCGCCGCAAGACCCTTGCCCTGGGCACTGCTCGGGGCCGCGATCACCTTCGTCGGTTTCCACCTGCATCCGTATACGGGCATGATCGCTGCGTCCTGGATGGGTTTCTATCTCCTCTTCATGGCCTACCCCTTCTTCCGGCGGAAAGAATGGATGCGCCTGGCCCTTACCGCAGCGATGGTGGTGGTACCCGTGGCCCTCTTCCTTGCGATCCAGTCATTGACCGATCACCATGTTGGGCGTACCGTGCGGCCACTCGGCTTCTTCGAGTACAAGACCGACTGGAGCGGGGTGCTGTCACCACCATCCGCGTATCGCAGTTCGCTCAGTTGGTGGGTGTTCCCCATGAACATGCCGCAGGAGTTCGAAGCAACAGCCTACTTGGGCATCGCGACCCTGGTCGGTGTGCTCATTCTTTTCCTGATGGCAGGCATCGCATGGGCGCGCCATCGCACTCCTGGTCCAGGTACGAATGCCTGGCCTTTCGCACTCACCGCCTTGGTGCTCGCAGCGCTCCCCTTGCTCGCATTCGCCTTCGGGTTCCCGTTCAACGAGAAACACGGTCCGTATCCCTGGTCCTTCCCATTGATCGGTCAGTTCCGTTCACCGGGGCGCTTCGCTTGGCCAGCGTATTATGCCCTTGGGCTCACCGCCCTGTATGGCGCGTACTGGATGCGCCAGCGGGCCACGGGCTATGGGCGCTGCGCTGCCACGGTGCTCTGCGTGGCGCTTCCATTGGCCTACCTGCACGAGGCGCGTGCCATGCACGTTGTCCTGGCCGAGGAGAGCGCCCACAACCGCAATGTGTTGCGTGCCGAAGGGCTCACCGAGCAGGAGCGGTCCTTGATCAAAAGCATCGATGCGACGCGTTACCGCGCCATCCTCCCGATCCCGAATTTCCTCGCTGGTTCGGATGAGCTCTTGATCCTGCCCGACGATCGCACCATGCAGCTGGCCATGATCCTGAGCTATTGGAAAGGCCTGCCGATGACCGCCTACTCGCTGGCACGAACGAGTGTGAGCGAGACCAAGGAACAGCTCGGCTTGTTGAACTCCCCGTGGTATCCCCGTCCGATCGCGCAGCGGTTCGCCCCGGACGATGTGTTCCTGTTGGTCAATACAATGCCACCCGCGAATGAGGCCGAGGCCCGCTACCTGTCCCTGGCCACACCGGTCGCAGCGCACGGCGATGTACGGCTCTTGAAGATCACTGCGGCCGATCTGTTCAAGGACCGGCGCACGGAACTCTTCGCAGCGATCGACCGCCTCGCAGGTGACAGCCTCAGCGACGGTTGGATCACCACGCGCCCCGGTGAGCGCGTCCAATACAACTCGTTCGATGACCGCCCGGCCGAACATGCCTATGCAGGAACAGGCGCATACAGTGGGTTGAAACGGAACGTGAACACGCTGCTCACCGTGCCGGCGAACAGCCTGACCGAGGGCGAACGTTACGTGGCCAGCTACTGGACCTATACCAAGGGGCACCTTCGCAACCACGCGCTCACGTGCGTGGCCCAGCGCGACCCTCATAGCGGGCGGGAGGATTGGATCAACTGCGGGGACATGCGCTTCGCACGGATCATCAACGGCGATTGGTCGCTGGTGGAACTACCGTTCACGGCGAACAAGGCATCGGATGAATACCGCATCTTCGTGGAAGGCCGCAAGTCGTATCGCGATACGATCTGGTGCGACGAGGTGATGGTACGGCCCGCTTACGCGCACACCTTCAACGTGCTCGAACGCACCGACGGCCGCATCACGAAGGTGTTCTTCAACGGTCAGCTCCTCACGCGGCCCCGGTAGTGGCGCGCCACGCGCAGCAAGGCAAGCGGTACCTTGATCCCATCCGAGAGCTTCACCTTGGATCCGCGCACCTCGTGCCAGGTGGTCAAGGGCACTTCCTTCACCTGTTCGCCCAGGCGGACCCGACCGGTGATGGCCATGCAGCGCCACAGCAGCTCCACATCGAACAACCAACGGGTAAGGAAGGGCTCGGTGAACAGTTCCTGCACCCGGTCCGCACGGATCAACTTGGCCCCACACTGGGTGTCGTACACCGGCACATCCAGCTGCATGCTCACCATCGTGGCGAACACCCGGCCCATGTAGTGTCGGGCGATCGAGCGCCGGATGTCCGTGCTACCCAGGAGTTGTATCCGGCTTCCCATGATGATCGTGGGGCGGGCCGAAGCGCCGTTGGCCAACAGGTGAAAGGCCTCGGTCAATGGGGTAGCGAGGTCGGCATCGAAGTACCCGATGTAGTTGGCGTTGGGCCAGCGCTCCAACGCGGCCAACATCCCTCGGCGCACCGCTTCACCCTTTCCTCCGTTCTTCGGTGCCACATGCACCAGTACCCGCTCCGGATGGTTCCGCGCCAATTCCGTGCAACGCGCCGCCGTGCCATCGGTGCTACCGTCGTCCGAAAAGGTCAGGTACAGCCCCGGTTCCCGTTGCAGCAGTGCGTCGATCTCCGCGAAGGGCAGCCGCCGCTCCTCGTTGTAACAAGGGATGACCAAGTGAACGTTCCGCGACATGCCTCCGACCACCTCCTGTACAGTGGGCCGCCAAAAGTAGCCCCGGCGTCACCCACTATCCCACTTCAGAAAGGCCAGCTATCCGCCACGACCTCGAATTGGAACGCTTCGCCTAACGGTCTGCCTTCCACAGACAGCCAAGAACGCACCGTATACCGGCCGTTGTCCACCGGTCGCTCCAACACGAGACCTTGCATATAGGCTGTTCCCGGTGCTATGTCCACCTCCATGGAGCTGCAATGTGCGCTCTCCTGATAGATGGTGCCATCCTCACGCAACAGCTGATACAAGAACTGCAACGGCTTTCCGTTCGCTGCGCAGGAAGCGAACCGCTCCTGTCCTGTATTCTCCAACCGGATCGGAACAACGGTGAAGCGGTCAGGGACCAATCGATAAGGCTCCTCCGGGGGAAGGATGCGCAAACGGTCCATGGCATGAACAGGATCCGTTCCGCATATCCAGGTGTAACCGACATCCTCGGGGAATCGGAAGTAATCGGTGTCCAGCACCTCCATTGGGAACCAATTCGGCGCCCACGACGGTCCCAGGAATTGATGTGGTAGGGGAGCCAGTTCTGCAACCCGAGCCAAATCGTCCGATATGAAGATGGTCGAAGCCTCGTCCGGCGCCTTGACCGCCGAAACCAACGCGCTTTCCATCCCTACTGCCCAATGCACCAGTGTGTACGACCAAGGGAAGTTGTCGAACCGCACCAATCCCTTTCGGATCCCAAGCTCCGCTTGATAGTCCGTGATGCGTTGTAAATAGTTCACCCGCTCCGTAAGGCGATAATGCGCACGATGGATCTGAAGAAGACCGAGCGCACAAGCCACGACAAAGACCCCGTGCATCATCTTGCGCAGAAGTCCGGAGATCCGATCCAACTCGCTGGCGAAGGCGATGGCCCAGACCATGCCGATCACCGGATAGTAATTCTCGTAGATCACCGGGGCCATGCCATCGCGATCCACGATGAGGATGAGGGTGAGGAAGGCCGTGCTGAAGACCAAGGTCCAGGCGAGCCGCAGCCAGGATCGCTGCCAGACCAACAAGCACGTGCCCACCGCGATCACCAACAAGAGGGCCTTGAACTTGGTCCAGACCATGAGCAGGTACGCCGTACTGTTCAGTTCACCAAGACGGAAGAGGTAGGTGACCAGATCGGATGCGTGTGGCATGCGCGATTCCTCGTAGGTCGACTTGGCCATCAGGGTGATGCGCGCCACATACCAAGCCACCAGCACGATACCCAGCAACCAAGTGCCTCGCTTACGCCAACGTTGTTCCTCCAATGCCTCGAACACCAGGATGAAAACGAGCGGGAGCACGAGCAACTGATGGAAGAATGAGATCACCACGTTCAGCGCCACGGCCGCGACCACCCATCCGGTCGGCGATGCGGCCGACCACGCCCTGCGGATGAGCACCCACAACAGCACGGTGAGGGACAGGCCCTGGTACAACTCGCTGATGCCGTAGTAGAACATGTAATGAAAGCCCGTCGTGAGCGTGAGCGCCAGAGCCACTACCGCACGCCGCTCTTTCAGCCGGAAGGCAACGAGATAGAGCACAAGGGCGTGCACCAGGATGAAGGCGAGGGAGTAGCTGCGCAGTACCACCTCCAGTGAAGCTCCGATCTTCATCATCAACACCGGCAGGACCTGCGCGATCCATGAGCCATATCGGCCCAGCACGCTGATCGGATGTCCGGCTTCGAGCATGAGCCAGGAGAAGAAAGCACTATCGAAACAGGCCGTGCGCTCCAGGTAATAGCGCCACGCGAACACGCCAAGCACACCAAGCACACCGGTGGCCACCACCAAGGCTATCCGCATGTCCGGACGGTCATCCGCTCGCGGTGCGTCCTTCTCCATATTCAGAACCCGTATTTGATGATGCACCAGATGGCCCGGAAGCCGTCCTTCCACCCGATCTTCTTACCCTCGGCGTAGGTACGGCCGTAATAGCTGATGCCGACCTCATAGATCCGAACGCCTTTCACACGAGCAAGCTTCGCCGTCACCTCCGGCTCGAAGCCGAAACGACGTTCGCGAAGGTCCAAGCCCTTGGCGATGTCGCTCCGCATCAACTTATAGCAGGTCTCCATGTCCGTCAGGTTCAAATTGTTGAACGCGTTGGATAGATGGGTGAGGAACTTGTTGCCGATGCTATGCCAGAAGAAGAGGATGCGGTGCGGGTGGTGGCCCATGAAACGCGAGCCGAAGACCACATCGGCGAAGCCTTCGCACACCGGTCGCAACAGGTCGTTGTACTCGCGGGGATCATACTCCAGGTCGGCATCCTGCACGATCAGGTATTCGCCGGTGGCCTCCTTGATCCCCCGATGGATCGCGGCACCCTTACCCATGTTCTTCGGTTGTTGGAAGAACTTGATCGGAACGGAGGGATTCTCAGCGATGTACCGCTCAACCGCCTGCACGGTACCGTCCTTCGAACCGTCGTTCACGATGATGACCTCTTTGTTGATCCCTTCACGCAACACCACCGCCTGCACCTTGTCCAGGATCAGGTGGATCGTGCGCTCCTCGTTGTAAGCGGGGATGATGATGGAGAGCTTCACGGTGTCGGTAGTGGGCTAAGGGGGCGAAGGTCGAAGATGTGGACCCCTTCGTATTCACCGATGGGATGCTGAAGATACCGCTGCATGTAGGGCCGTTGGAGCCAATCCGACTCGTTCACGAACAGATACCTCGCCCCATTCCGCAGGCAGTGCTCGAAGGAGGCGGTGTCCTCCAGGCCCAGGTTACCATCATTCCAGCCCCGCTGACCGATCACGTACAAAGCATTCTGCCAGGACCGGTCACGCACCGTGATCACACGGTCATCGGGTGTGATGCCGAGCGAACGGGCGTAGGGGGTGATCGTCATCAGGCCCCGGAAGCTCCAGAACTGGGTCTCCCTCCAATGGTCGATCTGGGCTTCGTTGAGCAAGGGTGGGCGTTGCTCATCCGAAAGCGGTGTTCCGCCGCGGGTGCGCAGGCGCATATCGAACATGGTGTACACCGTACTGTAGGTCAACAGAGCCATGGCAACCCCTTTGGCCCATGGGCTCCGCAGTACCTGGGGATGGCGGCGCCCCACATACCACAAGGCGGTGAGGATCATCACGACCGCCATGATCTGCGGATTGATGAAGTAGTAGTCGTGGTTCTCCAGCGCCTTGAACCAGCCGATGGTGAACAGGATCACCCCACAGAGCAGCGCGATGTTCACCAGGACCACTTGGAGGGGGAAGCGGCGGATGGCAACGAAGAAGACGGCCATACCAGCGAAGAGCAGGATCCACATCGGTGCCGCGAAAAGCTCGTACACCAGGATGTTGAGCCCGAACCACACCGCGAAGGCATACACTTCCGGGGTGGTCTCCCACAGCGGCCAAAAACTGTTCGGAGTATAACCCGCTCCGTGCAGTCCATTATACCACGCCGCGTACATGTACCAGGAGAAGACCATGGCGAACAGGAGCAGGAAACCGAGCCAGGCCCAGCCCCGTTGGGGGAACGCGCGCCACTTCGGCAAGAGCCGATCCGGTACCACCGATTCCACGACCAGCACACCCAACAGGGCGAGCACGCTCATCCCGGCGGTGACCTTGAGCAGCGTACCCAAGGCCATCAACAGGAACATGCCTATTAGCCATCGTTTCCGCTTGCGGTCGTGGTAGGTCACGAAACACCACCAGCCCAGTATCGCGAGGTCGAAGGCCGGCACATCCGGCAAGAAGGAGACCGCGAAATAGGCCACCACCGGCGAGGTGAAGAAGAGCAGGGACAGCCAGGCCCCCCAGAATCCGGACCCCAGAATGCGCGTCGACGTTCGATAGAGCGCCCATGATCCCAGCGCGTGCAGGAGCAGACCGAAGAGGCGGTAGGCGAACTCGCTCTGCCCGATCACCCGCCACAGCATCCCCATGATCCAGTAGATCCCGGGGAACTCGCCAGCGCTCTCCCCGCTCGTGTCATGATCCGCATGCAGGTTGCACATCCACGGATGCAGGATGTTCGGGTCGCCGTAGAAGTAGTTGTAGGTGGGCCCGAGGCAATCGCACTGCCGCATGATGTGGTGCGGTTGGGGGCGTAAATGCAGCACCCGTCCATACTCATACGCGCTGCACATCAGCACGAAGCCCGCCAGGAACCACCAACGGTGATCGATGCGGGCGAGCCGCTGGGTGAGGTTGCGAATTCCCATGGTGGTACGTGGGGCCCGAAGCCCCGCCCCGTTCAAGGGCATCAAATGTAACCGGCGCCCCTGTTCATGAGGAGCGGCATGGTCCGCAAGCGCGGGTCATCATCGCTACCCGCCACCGTGGGCTGGTCGTGAGGTCCGGCTCAGCAGCATCCTGCGGACCCCGGATCGATCACACCACCATTTCCGGGACCTCCCCCCCCACCACCAACCTTCCTTCCGTCCTGGCTTTGATCTCCTCCACGGTCACGCCCGGTGCACGCTCCAAGAGCCGGAACCCTTCCGGGGTGATGTCGAAGGCACCGAGGTCGGTCACCACCTTCTTCACGCAACGCACGCCGGTGAGCGGCAAGGTGCAATGCTTCAACAATTTGCTCTCGCCGGCCTTGTTCGCATGCATCATGGCCACGATGATGTTCTCGGCACTGGCCACCAGGTCCATGGCACCACCCATGCCCTTCACCATCTTGCCCGGGATCTTCCAATTGGCGATGTCACCGGTATCGGTCACCTCCATGGCACCGAGCACCGTGAGCTGCACGTGCTGCCCACGGATCATGGCGAAGCTGGTGCTGCTGTCGAAGATGCTGCTACCGGGCAGCAGGGTCACGGTCTGCTTGCCCGCATTGATCAGGTCGGCATCCTCCTCTCCCTCGTACGGGAAAGGTCCCATGCCCAGGATCCCGTTCTCGCTCTGGAACACCACGTTCATCCCCTTGGGCACGTAGTTCGCCACCAGCGTAGGAATACCGATGCCCAGGTTCACATAGTAGCCGTCCTTCAATTCGCGCGCGATCCGCTGCGCCATCTGTTCCTTCGTTAGCGCCATGGTCAGTTGCGTTTGCGCGTGGTTCGTTGTTCAATGCGCTTCTCGTAATCGGTGCCTTGGAAGATCCGGTTCACGAAGATGCCCGGGGTGTGGATCTCGTCGGGATCGAGTTCGCTCGGGTCCACCAGTTGCTCCACTTCGGCCACGGTGATCTTGCCGGCCATGGCCATCATGGGGTTGAAGTTGCGGGCGGTGCGTTTGTACACCAGGTTGCCGAAACGATCGCCCTTCCAGGCCTTCACCAATGCGAAGTCGGCACGCAGCCATTCCTCCAGTACGTACATCTTGCCGTTGAACTCGCGGGTCTCTTTGCCTTCGGCGACCTCGGTGCCATAACCTGCCGGGGTGAAGAAGGCGGGGATACCTGCTCCCCCGGCACGGCAGCGTTCGGCCAATGTGCCTTGTGGCACCAGGTCCACCTGTAGTTCGCCGCTCAGAAGTTGCCGTTCGAACTCCGCGTTCTCTCCCACGTAGCTGCTGATCATCTTCTTGATCTGGCGGGTCTGGAGCAGCAGGCCCAGGCCGAAATCGTCCACGCCCGCATTGTTGCTGATGCAGGTAAGGCCCTTCACTCCTTTGCGCACCAGCGCTGCGATGCTCTTTTCGGGGATCCCACATAGGCCGAAGCCGCCCACCATCAACGTCATACCATCCCGCAACCCATCGAGGGCCTCATCGGCGGACTTCACGATCTTGTTCATGCCGTACAGCTAAGGTGACGAAGATAGCGGGGTGGGCCGAACCCGTGCCCAGCACGTGCTCAGTCCCAGGTTGGTTTCTGCTGGCCATTCACCGTGCCGGTCTTCTTGCGGCAATCGATCTCCACGCCAAGGTCCCCGGTTGGCCGTTCGAAATCACCGGTGCTGATCTCGATCCCAGGGTCGGCGTACACCTTGTTCATGTAATAGCCATAGATGGGCAGGGCCATGTTGGCTCCTTGTCCCTTATCGGTGCTCGCGAAACGCACACTGCGATCATCGGCGCCTGTCCACACACCGGTCACCAGATCGGGGGTGATGCCGATGAACCAGCCATCGCTGTTGTTCTGTGTGGTGCCGGTCTTGCCCGCCGTGGGGAATTTGATGTTCGCGTACTTCTGGCGGTTGCCCCAGCTGGTGCGCAACCGCAGGCCCGTGCCCACCACCTTGCCAGTGCTCGGATTGTAGGCCCCATCGGTCACCCCCTTCAGCATGTCCAGCATGATGTAGGCCGTGCGTTCATCCAGTGCCTCATCGGTCTTCGGCAGTACATCATGGATCGTATTGCCATTCTTATCCTCGATGCGAGTGAAGGTGATCGGTTCGATGTATACGCCCTGGTTGGCGAACGAACTGAAGGCCCCGGTGATCTCCATCAGGGTGAGGTCGGCCACACCGAGGCACAACGAGGGCACCGGTTCCAGCGGACTCTTGACCCCCATGTGGCGTGCGAGCACGGTCACCGCCTGCGGGCCATATTGTTTCATCAGCCAGGCGGTCACCGTGTTCATGGAATTGGCCAGGGCATATTCCACGGTGACCATGCCCCCGTACACGGCATCGCTGTTCTCCGGGCACCAATCCGGTTGTCCGGGGGGCATCTCGAAACAGACCTTCTGGTTGGGTACTTCGCGACAGGGTTCCATGCCTTCGCGGATCGCGGTGGCGTACACGAAGGGTTTGAATGTGGACCCCACCTGGCGGCGTGCCTGCTCCACGTGGTCGTACTGGAAATTCTTGAAGTCGATGCCTCCCACCCAGGCCTTCACGAAGCCGGTGTGCGGATCCATGCTCAGCAGGCCGCTCTGCAGGAAGCTCTTGTAGTAACGGATGGAGTCCATCGGGCTCATCGTCGTGTCGATCTCGCCCTTCCAACTGAACACACGCATGGCCACCGGCGTATCGAAGACCTTCGGGATGTCGGCCTCATTCACCACCGGCCAATAGGAGTCGCAGCCACCGAGGTCGGGGCGACAATGCCAATGCGGGCTGCCGTCGTGTTTCACCTTCTCGATGTACTTCGCCGGTCGCTCGCAGTTCCCGCATTCCTTACCGGTGATCACCTTGTACCGCACGCTGCGTTTCATGGCCGTGTTCAGGATCCCGTCGATCTCCTCCTGGCTCACCCGGAAGTCGAATGGTCTGTTCTTCTTGCGGGCCAGGTCCTTGAAGAAGTCGGGCTGCAGCTCGGTGCTGAGGTGTTCGCGCACCGCGTACTCCCCATACTGCTGCATGTTCCGATCGATCGTGGTGTACACCTTGAGGCCATCGGTATACACGTCGTAGGCCGTGCCGTCCGCTTTCGCATACTTCAGCGTACCGTCGGCGTTCGTGGTGTTCAACAGCTCCTGTAGCTTGGCACGCAGTACCTCGCGGAAATAGGGCGCGGGACCTTCCGCATGGTCCACCCGCTGGAATCGTAGGCCCAGCGGTAGTGCCCGCAACGAATCGTACTGCGCGGTGGTTAGGGAGCCGTTGCGGCGCATCTGGTCCAGCACCACCATGCGGCGGTGCAGCACCGTATCCGTCCGGCTCGCACGGTTCGGGTTGAAGAGCGCCGGATTCTTCAGCATGCCCACGAGCATGGCCGCCTCTTCCACCTTCAATGAGTCCGGTGTGGTGCTGAAGTACACCCGGGCCGCGCTGTTGATCCCCACCGCCTGGTTGATCCAGTCGAAACGGTTCAGGTACATGGCGATGATCTCATCCTTGGTGTATTGGCGTTCCAGTCGGGCGCTGATGATCCATTCCTGGAATTTCTGGAACACACGCTCGAAGGGGTTCTCCGCACGTTCCGTGAAGAGCATCTTGGCCAGCTGTTGGGTGATGGTACTGGCCCCTCCCTTGTTCCCCAGGAATACGGCCGCCCTGATCGTACCACGCAGGTCCACTCCACTGTGCTGGCGGAAGCGTTCATCCTCCGTGGCGATCAACGCGTTCACCACGTTCGGGCTGATCCGTGCGTAGTCCACCGGGATCCGGTTCTCGCGGTAGTACTGGCCCATCTGGCTCCCATCGCTGAAAAGGATCGCGGTGGCCAGGTCGCTGCGCGGATCCTCCAGGTCCTCCGTGCTTGGCAGATCGCTGTTCGCCGCCAGGAAGAGCATGAACAGCAGGCCCAACACCGGTGAGAGCACCACGGCCCACCACAGCAAACGGCGACTCTTCGATCGGAGGGGTGTTGGGGCGGGCATTCGCAGGAGAACGGTGGTGCGAGGCTGGTCGTTGGGTGGCCGAATTTATCCTTCCGGACGGGCAGCTCCATGCCTCGGCCGGTCCACGAACCGGTACGTTAAGGCTTGGAGCGCATCACACTCAGGCCTACATCCAGCACGCCGATGAGCTTTTCAGTGCGCATGGCCTGTTCCATGGTGATCGTATAAGTGCCGCTCACGGGAAACCGGTTGCCCAGCTTGTAGAGCACGTGGGCTTCGTAGCGATCGGCGAAGATGAAGCCCTGTCCCTTGCCGAACCAGACACCGGAGGGGTCCGCCAGCAGGCACTGTACGGTATCGCGGGCATGTCGTCCACCTGGTCCGGCGAGGTCCACGAACAGGTAGAGGTCGCTGAAGGGATAGTCGCCGGTATGGCGCACATCGATGAACACGTCGTGCTTGGCGAGGGTGTCCTGCACCTCGAAGGTGAAGCTCGGCTTGAAGGTCCTGTCCCAGGCACCTGTGGGAATGGGAAGATCGGCTTGGAACACCGGTGGTTCAGCGCAACCGATGAACAAGGATGCGGCCGCAAGGACGAATAGCCCGAACGGCCTCACGCTACTGGAGGTTTGGGAGGTGCTCCAGGACCTGGTCGGTCCCCACGGCCACGGTTGCGGTTCCGACGGCGCTGGCCGCCCTGCCCGCCGGGTTGGGCGGTACGCTCCGATACGGGTCCTGGCGCTGTTCCTTTCGCACTTTCTCCATCCTTCCGCAGCGGTGCCTGGCTCGCTGTTCTTTGGCCTCCGGGTCGCTGCCTATCGCGCCGATCCCTACCTCCGCCTCGCTTCTTGCCTCCCTTGCTCTTGTTATCGAAACGGGTCAGGTCGTCCTGGCCCACCACGTTCTCATAATCCGGCGTCTTCGGTTTCTCGGCCACCTCGTCGGCCATGTGCAGGTCCACACTGGGTTCAAGACCCTGCTTGTTCTGTGCCAGGATATCGCGCACCACTTCCACCGGGAACCCGGCCATCACGAAGGCCTCGCCCGGTTTCTTGAACCCGTACCACATCTTCCCGGAGAAGATGTCCGTCTTCATGTGCGTGCCCGTGCCCTGCTGGGTCTTGAGCTTGGCGTTCTGTGAGGGGTAGCTCTTCACCGCCTCGATGTACATGTCCAGTTCGTAATTGAGGCAGCACTTCAGTTTGCCGCACTGGCCCGCCAGCTTCTGCGGGTTCAGCGCAAGCTGCTGGTAACGTGCGGCACTGGTGGTCACGCTGCGGAAATCGGTGAGCCAGGTGCTGCAGCACAACTCACGGCCGCAGCTACCGATGCCGCCGATGCGCCCCGCCTCCTGTCGTACGCCGATCTGCTTCATCTCCACCCGCACCTTGAACCGGTCGCTCATCGTACGCACGATCCCGCGGAAATCGATCCTGTCCTCGGCGGTGTAGTACACGATCGCCTTGGTGCCATCCCCTTGGTATTCCACATCGGTCACCTTCATGTCCAGGCGCGCATCGGCCACCATCCGTCGGCTGGCGAACATCGTATCATCCTCCTGTTTCCGGGCCAAGTGCCAACGATCAATGTCCTCTTGTGTGGCCTTGCGCAACACCTTGCGCAGTTCGTAGGTCTCGCCGGTCACCTTCTTCCGCTCCATCTGGGCACGAACCAACTCGCCGGTCAGGCTCACCATGCCGATATCGTGCCCGGGTGAGGCATCCACGGCCACCAGGTCACCAGGCATCAATTGCAGCCCGTTCACATTGCGGTAAAAGGCCTTGCGGGTGTTCTTGAAGCGCACCTCCACGCCGTCGAAAGGCTGCTGCCCGCTGGCCAATGGCACCCCGGTGAGCCAGTCGAACACACCCAATTTGTTACAGCCACTGGTGCTGCAATACCCGTTGTTCTTGCACCCGGCCGGCTTACCGTCGGGTCCACTTCGGCCACATCCTTCACACCCCATTTCGCTCAGTTCCAGCCCTTTCTACACGGGCCACACGGGACGAAGATAAACATGTGGCACGGGGTCAGGACCCGCTCCGGAACAAGTTACCAAGGGAGTGGACGGTAGGCGTAGCCTCCTTATCGGATCAGGCCGTGGCGGTCATGCGCAGCAGCCCGGTAAGCCGATAACTCAGGTCCGTGAAGAGGATCTTGGGGTTGGCGTTGCGTTCCACGTGGTAATGCGCGGCCTCCAGTTCGCGTCGAATACCCTCTGCATTGCTGTCATTCAGCAGTTTGCTGAAGTTCAGCACGAACTCGTGCTCCTGGCCCAGCACACGCACCAATTCAGGCACGTTTTGCCATTGCAGCGAACACTGGCGGATCATATAGAGGCCGTAACGCAATAACGATTTCTGCCGCTCCCGGCCCATCTTCTGGAAAGCCTCCCCGAACTCCAGGACCAAGCCCACCTCGCGTCGGTAACAAGCGCGCAGCCAATCCCTGAAGAAGACGAACAATTCCTCCTCGCTATTGTTGGCCATGTCCACCGCCTCCAGTAGGTCCCCTTCGCTCCGCAGCGCGATCGCCATGGCCTCGTCCCCGGCGAGTTCCGGGAACCGATCGCGCAGTGCGTCCGCAAGGTCAGCGGGACGCAATGCCGGGACTTTCACTTGCTGGGCCCGGCTCAGGATGGTGGCCAGGAGTTGTTCCGGATCCACGCTCACCAACAGGAACACGGTATTCGGCGCTGGCTCCTCCAGCACTTTCAACAACTTGTTCGCGGCCGCAGCGTCCATCAATTCCGGCAGCCAGATCATCATCACCTTGTAACCGCCCAGAAAGGAGCGCAGGCTCAGCTTGCGTTGGATCTCCTGTGCGATATCCACCCCCATGCGCAGCTGCTTGTTCTCGCTCTCCAGTTGGTCGCGCCACTGCTCCACGTCCATGTAAGGGTTCTGGAGCACGGCCTGTCGCCATTGCGCCGTGAACGGTTCACACACCTTCACCTTCTCCGAGAAGAAGACCGGGAAGATCAAGTGTACATCGGGGTGTTCCAGCTTGCCCATTTGGAGGCACGACGGACACTTCCCGCAGGAGTCGGCCTCATCCGGTTCCTGGCAAAGCAGATACTGCGCATAGGCCAGCGCTATGGGCAGTCCGCCACAACCCCGCGGACCAATGAGGAGTTGCGCATGTGCCACGCGCCCCTCCCGGATGTTCCCGATGAGCTTCGCCTTGAGCGCTGCGTGGCCGATCACTTTGGAGAACAACACGACCGCAAAGAAAGGCCATGGGGACATGTGGTCCACGCGCGTGCCAATACCCCGGGTGCGCATGAAATGCCGCAGCCGTGCTCACGTCCACCGGACCACATGAACAAATGTCCACATGTGGATCATCCCTTGGTAGTTTCGCGGCCATGCAGCTGATGAACACCTATTCCTTCGCGGGCAAGAAGGCGCTCGTGCGTGTGGACCTGAACGTGCCACAGGACGCACAGGGGCATGTAACGGACGACACACGGGCCCGGGCGATCGTACCCACGGTGAGCAGGATCCTGAAGGATGGTGGCAGTGCGATCCTGATGAGCCACCTGGGCCGCCCGAAGGGCAAGGTGAACCCCGCCATGAGCCTTAGGCCCGTAGGCGAACACTTAAGCACACTGCTGGGCCGGCCGGTGATCTTCGCCACGGACTGCGTGGGGCCGGACGCCAAGGCCAAGGCCGCTGCATTGAAGCCAGGCGAAGTGCTCCTCCTGGAGAACCTGCGCTTCCATAACGAGGAGGAGACCGGTGATGAGGCTTTCAGCAGAACACTGAGCGAACTGGGTGACGTGTATGTGAACGACGCCTTCGGCACAGCCCACCGCGCGCACGCCAGCACCACCATCGTGGCGAAGTTCTTCCCGAACGACAAGCTTTTCGGCTCCTTGATGCAAGCTGAGATCGACAGCGTCGGTAAGGTCCTCGGAAACCCACAGCGGCCCATGACCGCCATCGTGGGTGGCAGCAAGGTGAGCAGCAAGATCGAGGTGCTCCGTAACCTCATCGGCAAGTGCGACGAGCTGATCATCGGTGGTGGCATGGCCAACACCTTCGTGAAAGCACAAGGCGGACAGACCGGGGCCTCCTTGGTGGAGGATGACCTGCTCGACACCGCACGCACCATCATCAAGGAGGCGACAGCGAGGGGTGTGAAGTTGCACATCCCCGCCGATGCGGTGGTGGCCGATGCCTTCGCCGAGGGGGCGAACACCGACCAATGCGCGGCCGACGCCGTGCCGGATGGCTGGATGGCCCTGGACATCGGCCCGAAGACCATTGAAACCTTCCGTGCCGCCGTGTTGCGGAGCAGGACTTTGCTCTGGAACGGACCCATGGGCGTGTTCGAGATGAAGCCCTTCCAACAGGGTACGGTAGCGATCGCACAGGCCGTGGCCGAGGCCACCAGCAAGGGCGCGTTCTCGCTCGTGGGCGGTGGCGACAGTGTAGCAGCCGTGAACCAATTCCAGTTGGCCGACAGGATCAGTTATGTGAGTACCGGTGGCGGCGCGATGCTGGAATACCTCGAAGGCAAGGTGCTTCCGGGGATCGCGGCCGTGCGGGGATAGCGCACCCGCCAGGTGATCGCGCGTCCTACCGGTCAGGATCCATGCTTTGCTCCCACTGGTCCAAGGTGCCGCGTGGATCCCGTATCTTTAGCTTGCATTCCCGTCCCTCCATCCTACCCTGGGGTCGGGGGCATTGAACGAACCACCCATCACCTTGGCAGCATCAGGAACATTCAACAAGCGCGAGAAGGAAAAGAAGCGCCAGCAGAAACAAGAGGAAAAAGAACGCCGCAAGGAAGAGCGCAGGGCCAACTCCGGCGGTGGCGGCCTCGATAGCATGCTGGCCTATGTGGACGAGAACGGCCAGATCACAAGCACACCACCGGACCCCACCAAGCGTAAGGAGATCGCCTTGGAGGATATCGAGATCGGCGTGCCCCGCCGAACGCACGAGGAAATATCCAACGACCGCATCGGCCGCATCGACTTCTTTGATACCTCGAAGGGTTTCGGATTCATCAAGGAGGAGGGAACACAGGAGCGTTACTTCGTCCATATCAGTGGCTTGTTGGAAGAGGTGCAAGCCAACGACAAAGTGAGCTTCGAGACCGAACGCGGCCCGCGCGGCATGAACGCGGTGCGTGTGCGCAAGGCATGATCCGGGGTCGCTCGTGCGACCTGAATGCATTCGGATGATACCCGCTATGATATGCCCATCGGGGCGTTTCCAGCTGCGTCCTGTACAGGCCGAGGACAAGCCCTTCATTCATTGCGGGCTATCCCACCCCGAGGTGATCAAGCATTACGCGGTGAGCTTCCCGACCCTTGAAGCCACGCAGGAACAGATGGACTGGTACTCCGACCTCCAGCGGAACGGTACGGGTCAATGGTGGACGATCCGCTCAACGGAAGAGGCGGTCTTCCTCGGTGCCATCGGCCTCAGCAGCATCGACCGGAAGCATCGCCGTTGTGAGGTGGGTTTCTGGTTGCTGCCGGAGCACTGGCGCAAGGGCATCATCCGCGAAGTGCTTCCAATGGTCATCGAATATGCATTCGGCACCCTCGGCCTTCACAGGATCATGGCCGAGGTGGAGACGGACAATCCGGCAAGTGCCAAGGCGTTGTCATTCGCTGGGTTCACGCACGAAGGCACGCTTCATGAATGCGAATGGAAGGATGGCCGCAGCATCAGCTTGGATGTGTTCGCCCTGTTGAACAAGGCCTGATCACCAACACATCGGAGAACGATCCTTGCGGGCGACCATCATGAATGCATCCAGCGCACACACAGGGTCAGCGACCGGCTGGGGGTGGGGACGGAGCAGATCATTCATACCATTTCGCGTATAGAGGGTCGCTCACTGATGCGCTGCTGATCTGTTGGAGGGCGATACGAGGGTGTGGTTGCGCAGCGGGGCCTACGGAGCGGCCTCTGCGGAGATGTCATGCGGGAAAAGAGCCAGCGGATCGGCCGATCATGAATGCATGAATGGTCATGAATGCGAGGAGGGCATCACTCCCCTACCACCTGATCCACGCCCTGCTTGACCTCCTCCACGGCGCGTCGCACCCACTTGGTTCCCTCCAGGGCCGGCACCAACATCGGGGCCACGGCCTGCACCGGTGCCATCAGCATGGACCCCGCACGTGCCTCTGCTGGCGGTATCGCACCTCCCGAATATCCCATCAGCATGTTCAGGATCACGCTGAGGATGAAGACCGATCGTAAGGCACTGAAGAAGAGGCCGGCCACCTTGTTCGGCAGGCTCAATTGTGCGATATCCACCACCGCCGTGAGGGAACGACCCAATAGATGCACCCCCATTAGAACAAGCATGAAGGTGACCAGGAAGGCGAGCGCGGCGTTCCCTGTATCCAGGCCAATGACCGTGGCGATGCGTTCGCTCAGGTGGGTGCCCGCCCAGATCGCCGCGATCAGTGCCACCAAGGAGGCCAACTCCACGATGAAGCCCCGCATTAAGCCCCTCACCCCAGCGTAAGCAACGAGTGCAAGGAGGGTCCAGTCCAACCAGTTCATGCGGCGCTGAAGATCGGGAACATCATCTTTGCAGCGTACCGAAACGGACGAACGTGGACCTGACCTTTGAAAAACGTTGGCGCGACCTGATCGCCAAGCACTCCAAGCACTTCAACGCCGGCACACTCGACCTCAACGCCTTGCTCTTCCTGATCGGTGTACAGGAGCTCGGTCAGCATGCACGTGAATTCAAGAAGGACGAGAAGATAGCGCTCATGCACATCGCCATCTGCGTGGTCCTGCTACCATTCGGTTACTATAAGGAAGTGGGTCGCGATGCCGACGGCTGGCCCCACTTTGAGCGCGTGAAGGAACTGCCCCTCCTCGGACCCGGAGAGCAGGAGCGGTTGATGAAAGAGGCCGTGTTGAACTACTTCGAGGAATGACCCGGCTCAGTCGGGCATTTCCTCAAGGATGAGGGTCTGCTCGTTCGTCTCCTCTTCAAGCACCTTGATGATCCCTTCTGCGTACAGGGTATCCTTCTCCACCAGGATATCAAGCACCGCGAAACCTGCCTGGCCCTGTTCGTACAGGCCGGAGTAGTCGAACTCCACCGTGCCATTCCCCTTGGTGTCCCCTTCCTGGAGCAGCCGGGTCAGGTCCGGTTTCTGTGGCACGGCCGGATTGGCAAAGAGTTTCACATGTGCCTCAGGGACCAATCGCCCTTCGGCATCCTTCACCGTGATCACCACCGTGGTGGGCTTTTCCTTGTTGCACGCCGTGGCTCCGAATGCCAGCACGCCGACCAAAAGGGATCGGGTCAAGTGACGGAAATAGGAAGTGGCCATGAGGTTACTTTTGTGGGCCTTTGAGGATCAAGGACTTTTGTGGGAATGCCAAAGATAAACAAGTCCGACACGCCGCACATGTACCGGCATCTTGTGCTGATGACACTGCTGGTCGCCCTGGGGTTGCCTGGTCCCGCACAGGACATCACCACCCCGGAACGCACCCTCGTGGAGGTGCGCACGCGTTTGGGCACCATGGTCGTGGCGCTCCACAACGAAACCCCGATGCTTCGTGATAGGTTCATTTCCAGGGTGTTGGACCACTCCATCGACAGCACGCTGCTCCATCGGGTGGTCCCCGGATTCGCGATCGAGGGCGGGGATCCCGCCTCCAAGAACGCCCCGGCCGGCATTCCCCTTGGCCTCGATCCGGATACCATCGGGTTCCCAACGCCGGTGGAACATGGTCGTATCCACCGCCTGGGGGTTCTATCCGCATCACCTCCTGGCGACACGACAACACTGACCGGACGTGTGCATCGGGATCGGTTCTTCATCGTTCTTGGTGTGCCGTACTCCGCGCGGGAGCTGGAAGCCCTGCATGCACATCCTGGACCGGATACCGCCAGGATCACCTATACCGAGGAAGACCGCCGTATCTATGCCACGGTCGGCGGCACACCCCACCTGGATGGTCGTTGTACCGTCTTTGGTGAGGTGGTCCACGGGTTGGAGGTGCTGGATGCGATCGCACGAACCCCCTGCAATACCTGGGACAGGCCGATCGAGGACATTCCGATCTTTACACGCATTCTACCATGAGCTTGACCGAACGGATCGCCGCCATTGAGGAGGCCTTGGAACGCGCCACCGCCGGAACGGCCGAGGATGTGGAGAGATTCCGTGTGGCCATGCTGGGTCGCAATGGCGCAGTGACGGAACTCTTCGAGGCGTTCCGCACTGTATCCGCCGAGGAGAAACGTGCCTTGGGCCTGCGCATGAACCTTTTGAAGCAGAGCGCCCAGGGCCGGGTGGATGCGTTGCGCGATGCCGTGCAGGCCAGTGGGTCGGAGACCTCCGGGCCATTGATCGACCTGAGCGCACCCGCCCGCATCGACCCCTTTGGAGGCCACCATCCGATCCCCATCGTCATGGACCGCATCGTAGGGATCTTCAGCCGCATCGGCTTCAACGTGAGCCATGGCCCCGAAGTGGAGGACGACCACCACAACTTCGGCGCGTTGAACTTTCCGCCCGATCACCCTGCTCGTGACATGCAGGACACCTTCTTCGTGGATGGAGGGGACCGCGCCTTGCGCACCCATACCAGTAGCGTGCAGGTGCGGGTGATGGAGAACAGCAAGCCCCCGATCCGCACGATCTCGCCCGGACGCGTGTACCGCAACGAGGCGATCAGTGCACGCGCACATTGCATGTTCCACCAGGTGGAGGGCCTGTATGTGGATAAGGAGGTGAGCTTCGCCGACCTCAAAGGGACCTTGGACCATTTCACCAAAAGCCTGTTCGGTCCGGAGGTCACCATCCGTATGCGGCCGAGTTATTTCCCCTTCACCGAACCCAGTGCCGAGGTGGACATGAGCTGTAGCATCTGTGGCGGCCAGGGCTGCAACATCTGCAAACACAGTGGGTGGGTGGAGATCATGGGTTGCGGCATGGTGGACCCTGCGGTCCTGGCCATTTGCGGGATCGACCCGGAATTGTACAGCGGCTTCGCTTTCGGTATGGGTGTGGAGCGTATCGCCCAATTGCTGTACCGCGTACCGGACCTACGACTGTACTGGGAGAATGATGTGCGGTTCCTGGACCAGTTCACCGGGGCAGCGGTGCAACGGTGAGCGGGATGATCAGCGCACCGCGCACGGACGTCTGTATCATCGGTGGCGGCCCTGGAGGCTGCGCAGCGGCCATCCAACTGGCACGCCACGGGATCGGTGCCGTGCTGGTGGAGCAGGCCCGGTTCCCACGCGACAAGGTCTGTGGCGATGCATTAAGCGGCAAGGTCATGCGCAGCTTGGAGCGGTTGGACCCCGTGCTTGCTGCCCGCACGAAGACCGAAGCGGCCGCATTGCCCAGCTGGGGGGTCACCTTCGTGGCACCGAGCGGCAGGGAGCTGCGCGTACCGTTCTCACGGACCACAGGACTTGGTGAGGCGCCTGGCCTCATCATGCCCCGCCTGCGGTTCGACGATCTGCTCTTCCAGCATGTGCGCGGGCTGGCCGGGATCACGGTGTACGAAGGTGTCGCCACCCGCACATACGAACGGATACCGGAAGGTTGGCATATCGGGTTGGCCGATGGGCGCACGATCCAGGCCCGGCTGATCATCGATGCTTCCGGTGCAAATTCCACCTTCGCACGCAAGATCGCTGGGCAGTCCATGTCGCCCATGCACCACGCGGCTGGGGTGCGCGCCTACTTCACAGGGGTCAATGGGCTCGATCCGCAGGGCTTCATCGAGCTGCAATTCATGAAGGATCTCCTGCCCGGCTACCTGTGGATCTTCCCACTTCCTGGCGGCCGGGCCAATGTGGGCCTTGGGCTGCGGAGCGATGTGGTCAGGAGCCGGCGCGTGGATCTCAAAGCGTTGCTGACCGCCCTCCTTTCCACCCATCCACGACTGAGGGAACGATTCGCACATGCCCGACAGGAAGGACCTGTGCAGGGCATGGGCCTGCCTCTTGCCAGCCAACGTTGTGCGTTGAGCGGGGTGGGGTATCTGCTCGTGGGCGATGCGGGGCATTTGATCGATCCCTTCACTGGCGAAGGGATCAGCCATGCCATGATCAGCGGCATCCATGCGGCGGATGTGGCACAAATGATGATCCGCAGCGGCCTGATGGACGCCCGCACCGCAAGAGAATACGACCGTCGCGTGTGGAACCGTCTGGGCAAGGAGCTCGCGATCAGTACACGCCTTCAACGGATGGCCGACAAAGCCTGGTTGTTCGACTTCGTGGTGGACCGGGCCGTCCGGAATCCGGCGCTTGCCGATATGATCAGCAGCATGTTCACCGACCTGGACCTGCGCGAAAGGCTTCGGAAGCCGGGTTTCTACATGGACCTCCTCCTCGGCCGCACACCGAAGCAATGATCGTTCAGCGCCGTTGTGCGGCGACGAACCAGTCCCATGGATAGGGCGCTTTCATCCAACGGGGTGGCGAATCGAACTCGGTGGACCAGGGATACTCGAGCTTCTCGATCGCCTGTACGTTGAATCCGTGCGTGTCGAGCAGCACCTCGATCTCTTCCTTCAAGTAATGCTTGGTGGGCACATCATCGATCAGCACGGTACCGTGTTCGAGTCCTTTGGAATTCAATGCCGCCGCGCGTTGTGCCTCCCTCGGATCCATGCCGTTACGCAGATTCCACTGGAGGTGCCGGTAAGCGGTGAGCAATACCGAGTTCAGAGAGGGCACCACCATCAACAGGTGGCCACCCCGCTTCACACTTCGCACGGTTCGAGCGATCAGCGGCTCCCGCACCTCGATCGCCGCATTCAACAACGTATTGATGCACAACACCACATCGGTGGCCGGGTACCCGTTCCGGTCCTTGCTCAGGTCGGCATGTACATAACGGATGTTCGAGTGATCCGTACAATTCCTCTCGGCAATACTCAGGCATTGGCTGCTCACATCAACCGCATACACCGTGGTGTACCGATCAGCGAGCATGGGCAGGGTGCGCCCCACACCGCATCCCAGGTCGGTGGCTGTGCGGTCCGGTGCTGCCAACCGCTCCACCCAGCCCTCAATGATCCCTTTCGTATCGTTCGCCGGAACGTTGAAGATCTCCTCTTCGAAGGTCTCCGCCACATGATCCCAATCCTGTTCGTTCATGCATTGCGTATTGTGCCGCAGCGCAGGATGGGGAGGGTAACGGTTCGCGCTGCTGCGGTTCGTATGTGGAATGGCAAGGTACTCGCCAGCGGACATGATGGAGGACCATCATACGATCCGGTTTCCACGATCGTTGGTTGATCCGGCAACTGTGGTCGCGGGGGATTTCCTTTGCGGCCCGATGGACAGCCTCTATCTCCTCGTGTTCTGCCTCCTCGCCGGGGTGCTGCTCCAGCGTGTTCCCGCCTTCCCAGCGAACGCGGCACACACCTTGAACCAGTATGTGCTTTATGCACCGCTGCCCGCGTTAGCGCTGTACCACATACCGGAGATCAGTGGCGGCCCCGAATTGCTGTATCCGATCGCCGTGGCCTGGATCTGCTTCCTGGTATCCTGGCTCTTCTTCGGATCACTACGCCGCATCTTCGGTTGGTCGCATAAGCTCACCGGCTGCTTGGTACTGTGCGCGGGCCTGGGCAACACCTCCTTCATCGGTTTCCCTGTCATTGAGGCGGCCTATGGCAGGGAGGCCCTGGGCACGGCACTGCTCGTTGACCAGCCGGGCTCGTTCGTGGTGCTTTCCACGCTGGGCCTGGTGGTGGCCACGATCTACTCGCGCCAGCGTGCCGATGCGATCACCATGGCACGCAAGATCCTGCTCTTCCCACCATTCATCGGCTTCATGGTGGCTGTGCTCATGAATGTGTTCGACCTGCACTTCGGCGACGGGGTACGCGGCGGTCTGCTGCGCATTGGCAATTCGGTGACCCCTGTGGCACTGCTTGCGGTAGGATTGCAGTTGCGGTTCAAGAAGCGCAGCAAACACTGGGGCTTCCTGGGCCTTGGCCTCGTCTTCAAGTTGCTGCTGGCCCCGGCACTGATCTTCCTGCTCTATGTGGTGATCCTGGGCGGATCGGGCACCGCGGTGCGCGTATCGGTGATGGAGAGCGCCATGGCCCCGATGATCACCGCGGCCATCCTGGCCACATCGCACGGATTGAAACCCCGCCTGGCCAACATGATGGTGGGCGTGGGGATCCCGGTGTCGCTGTTGACGATGGTGCTGTGGTACCTGGTGCTTGAGTGGTACTGAGCGCCTGTCCGCTGGGCGGCACACGCCGATCCGGTCGGTTTAATGCCAGTTACGGATTCAAGGTCGGCCAAGGGATGCGCCACGATCCCTTCGGAGTACGATACGCGGAGCAGGTTGCGTATCGGGGCCTACGGGATCTGTTCTGCGGAGTGGTCATCCGGAAAGAGGGCAAGTGGATCGGCCGATAGTGAACGCGTGGATGGTATAACGGGTCGTCGTGCAGGCCTTTCGCCAGCAACGGGTCCATTTCCTTGCACAGGTGCAGGATCAAGTCATCCCCATACCCCTGTGATCAGTGGCGCGTGGGCATTTCAGTAGGCCCTGCGTTAGACCGGACTCAATTTCAGCATGTTCGACATGCCCTGCTCGGCGATCGGCATGCTCGCGGTGTTGATCACCATGTCACCCTTCTGCACGAGCTTCTTCGTGCGCAGGATGTGTTTGATATCGGCGATGGTGTGGTCGGTGCTCACCGTCTTGTCATAGAACTGGGCACGCACACCCCACACCAGGTTCAGGGTGCCCAGGATCGCTCGGTTGCTGGTGAATGCGAAGATATGCGCCCTGGGCCGCATGCTGCTGATCTTGTACGCGGTGTATCCACTGTGCGTCATGGTCACGATCGCTCTGATGTCCATGGCTGCGGCCATACGCACACTGGCCATGCAGATCGCATCGGTCACCATGCGATCGTTGTTCTCCAGATCGGGCTGGTCCACATTGAACATGGCCTCGCAGGTCTCCATCTCGACCAGGATCCGGTTCATGGCCTTCACCACTTCCACCGGGAACTTCCCAACACTGGTCTCCGCGCTCAGCATCACCGCATCGGTGTGATCCAACACCGCATTGGCCACATCATTCACCTCGGCGCGTGTGGGTGTGATGTTACTGATCATGCTTTCCATCATCTGGGTGGCCACGATCACTGGGCGGTGTTGGGCCAGGCAGCGTTTGATGATGTCCTTCTGAACCAACGGCACCTTCTCCATCGGTATCTCCACGCCCAGGTCGCCCCGGGCCACCATGAGCGCATCCGATTCGCGGATGATGTCATCGATCTCGCGGAGGGCTTCCGGCTTCTCGATCTTGGCGATCACGCGGGCGCTCTTCTCCCGCTGCATGATGATGTGCTTGAGTTCGATGATATCACGTGCGCCGCGCACGAAGCTCAGGCCGATCCAATCCACCTCATGATCCAATGCGAAGTCGAGGTCCTGGCGGTCCTTCTCGGTCAGGCTCGGCAGGCTGATCCTCGTATTGGGCAGGTTCAGGCCTTTGTTCGCGCTCAGCAGGCCACCATGGATCACCCGTGTGGTCACGGTGGTCGCATTGTCCGTTGCCATCACCTCCAGGCGCAGCTTCCCATCATCGAGCAGGACGAGCTCCCCGACCTCCACGTCCTTGGGGAACTGGGCGTAGCTGGTGCTCACGATCCCGGAGCGGCCCTTGATCGGTTCGGTGGTGATCACAAGCTCGCTCCCGTTCACCAGTTCGATGGGGCCGTTCGCCATTTCGCCGATGCGCATCTTGGGGCCCTGCAGATCGGCCAGGATCGCGGTGTTCCGGTCCAGTTCGTGGTTGAGTTCGCGAATGGTGCCGATGAGGTTGGCATAGAACTGGTAGCTCCCATGCGAGAAATTCAGGCGGCACACATCCACGCCGTTCAGCATCATTTCGCGCAGCACCTCCTTGTCGGCGGAAGCTGGTCCAATGGTGGCGACGATCTTGGTCTTCGGGTACTTCATGTTCGGATTCAGAGCAACAACTTGTGCCCCGACTTGAGTTGGTCGTACGGAAGCAGGAAGGCCGCGAGCACGTGATCCGCCCTTCGGACGCATTCCAATAGTTCGGGGCGAAGTTCGGCCAGTTCATTGTCCACGACCAGGAAATAATCGGCCTGGCGCTGCTCCTTCAACAGAATACCATCACCACTGTGGTTGTTCACAAGGGTGAGGCGTGTTCCTGTGGGTTCGTCCACGTGGTCGTATGCGGAGTACCGTGCCTGTATACCGTTGGTCTCATCGGTGATGTCCGTTCGCCGACGTGTCAGTTCGAGGTCCGCGCTTCGATTGATGGACCAGCAGAGCCGATGATCGTTGACATGGCTGCTGATCCCGATCACCGTCACTTCGGGGTCGGGATCGAGGTCGAGCTTGTGTTTGGCCATGGCGACACCTACCACGCCGGTCGGTCAAGGGGCGTTGAAGGGTCGGCCAAATGTAGCCACGATACCCGCCGGCAGTGGTTGATGGCGAACAGGAAGGGTCACTGACCGAGCGGGGGTTCAGTCGTTCATCTTGGGCTTGGTCGCCCGTCGTGGCGTGGCGATCCGCCCCGTTCCATCCATCCGGGCGGGCGCCTCGTCCTGTGCCTGTTCCGATGGCCGTGGTCTGCGCGAGCGCATGCTGCGGAATGCGCTCTGCGCGGCATCCTGTTCGGCCACCTTCTTGCTGGCCCCATGCCCAGTGCCGCGCACATCCCCATTGATCCGCACCTCGGCCACATAGTGCTTGCCGCGTCCATTGCCGCCCTCCTCGCGTACCACGAACTCCACCTTCTTCCTCCGTTTCTGCCCCCATTCGAGCAGACGGCTCTTGCCATCACGGTCCTCCTTTTCGATCTCCCGCAGGTCGAAATGGGTATGCACCAGTCGCACCACCACTTTGCGGGTTCGATCGAAACCCCGGTCAAGGAAAAGGGCGCCGATCAGCGCCTCCAACGCATTCCCAGGCACCGATGACTCCTGCGAACGGGCCAGATTGCTTTCGATCACACGTTCGATCTCAATGCGCTTGGCCAGCATATTGAGTTGTTGCCGGCTCACCAGCTTACTGCGCATCCGGGTCAGGAACCCTTCGCCCTTATCCGGGTAGGTGGTGAACAACAGATCGCCCACGATGGCATCGAGCACCGCATCACCCAGGAACTCCAGGCGTTCATTGTCCGGAAGATCCGGGCGGTCCTCAGCCACTGCGCTCACATGGCGCAACGCCTGGCGGTACAGCGCGATATCCCCTGGCGTGAGACCCAGGGTCTTTCGGCACCAAGCACGCACACGCCGCTCCTCGGGGTCGCGTGTGCGGGAGAAGAGACTGCGGATCACGCGAAGGGACTACCGGTACTTACGGAAGATCACGGCCGTGTTGTGCCCGCCGAACCCGAAGGTGTTGCTCATGGCCGCATTCACGGTCCGTTTCTGCGCGGTGTTGAACGTGAAGTTCAACTTCGGATCGATCTCGGGATCGTCCGTGAAATGGTTTATCGTGGGGGGTACGACATCCGAGTACACGGACATGATCGCTGCCAGCCCCTCCACGGCGCCTGCACCGCCGAGCAGGTGCCCGGTCATGCTCTTGGTGGCACTGATGTTCAGCTTGTATGCATGCTCGCCGAAAAGGCGCTGGATGGCCTTCACCTCCTGCGGATCGCCGATGGGCGTGCTGGTGCCGTGCGTGTTGATGTAGTCGATGTCCGTGGGCTGCAGGCCGGCATCGTGCAAGGCATGCTTCATGCACAACTCCGCACCCAATCCTTCCGGGTGCGGTGCGGTGATGTGGTAAGCGTCGCTGCTCATGCCTCCTCCGAGCACCTCGGCATAGATCCTCGCGCCACGTGCCAACGCATGTTCCAGATCCTCCAGGATGATGGCCGCACCACCCTCGCCGAGCACGAAACCATCACGGTCCTTGTCGTAGGGCCGAGAAGCCGTCGCCGGGTCGTCGTTGCGCGTGCTCATTGCGTGCAGGGCGTTGAATCCGCCAACACCTGCCTCATAGATCGCCGCCTCACTTCCACCCGTCACGACGGCCACACAGGTGCCGAGACGGATGTAGTTGAAGGCATCGATCATGGAGTTGTTGCTGCTTGCGCAGGCACTGGCCGTGACGTAGCTCGGACCGCGCAGCACGTGACGCATGCTGATGAGGCCCGCTGCGCTGTCCGCGATCATCTTGGGGATGAAGAACGGATTGAAGCGTGGTGTCCCGTCTCCTTTGCCGAAGGCGATACACTCATCCTGGAAGGTCTTCAGCCCACCGATCCCGCTTCCCCAGATCACCCCGATGCGTTCCCGATCCACCTTGTCCAGGTCCAGGCCCGCATCCTTGATGGCCTCATCCGCCGCCACCACCGCGAACTGGGTGTAGGGGTCCATCTTGCGGGCCTCCTTGCGGTCGATGAAATCCTCCGGGTTGAAGCCCTTCACCTCACAGGCGAAGCGGGTCTTGAATTTGCTGGCGTCGAAGCGGGTGATGGGCACAGCTCCGCTACGGCCGCTCACCAGGCCCTCCCAGTACTCTTTGTGGGTGTTCCCGAGGGGAGTGAGCGCGCCCAGACCGGTGACGACCACACGTCTGAGCTGCATGCAGTGCCGAGATTACTTCGCGTTCTTCTCCACGTAATCCACGGCCTGACCCACGGTCTGGATCTTCTCGGCCTGGTCGTCGGGGATTGCGATGTTGAACTCCTTCTCGAACTCCATGATGAGTTCGACGGTATCGAGGCTGTCAGCGCCAAGGTCGTTCGTGAAGCTCGCTTCAGGCGTGACTTCGCCCTGATCCACTCCGAGCTTGTCCACGATGATGGCGATGACCCTTGACTTGATATCCGACATGTCCGTGCGTTATTGGTTGAACAGGGTGCAAAGGAAAGACATTTTCCACATGCGCAAGAGGGGTGTTGATCATGGATCCAGGATATTGCCGAGCACGGGATCCCTCCTGATTCTCAGCGGGTAACAATAGGCCACGCACCAGATGTGGTCCGGCATCCCGATCTTCGTCCTTGTTGAAAATGGTACGGATCGCCATCCTCGCATCGGGCAATGGGAGCAATGCCCAACGGCTGGTCGAGCACTTCAAGGCCCATCCGCGAGCGCAGGTCGCGTTGATCGGTTGCGACCAGCCGGGCGCTGGTGTGCTGCAACGCGCCTGGGACCTTGGCGTTCCGCTCTACCTTTTCAGTGGTGCCCAACTGCGGTCCGGCGAGGTGCTGCGGGAACTACAGTGCCAACGGATCGACCTGGTGGTATTGGCGGGTTTCCTGCGCCTGATCCCCACCCACCTGGTAGAGGCCCTTCCCAAGCGCATCATCAATGTACACCCCGCCTTGTTGCCCAGGTTCGGGGGCAAGGGGATGTACGGGATGCACGTCCATCAGGCGGTGATCGCAGCGAAGGAGGCCGAAAGCGGGATCACCATCCACTATGTGAACGAGCGGTTCGACGAGGGGGAGCACATCGCGGTGTTCACATTTCAGCTGGAGCCCGATGAAACAGTGGAAAGCCTTGCTGGCCGTATCCACAGACTGGAACATGCCAAGTTCCCGGAGGTGGTAGAAGCGGTCGCGAAGGGGCTGCGTTGCCAGTGATGGCGTGAGCGCAGACCTTCGCACAGTTGGGTTCTCCATTGTTCTGAACCCAAACCGATCACCATGAACCTTTTCACTACCCTTTCCCGCTCATTTTCGGCTGTCCCATTATTGTTGGTCGTTCTGGCTACGCAGGCGAAGGATCCTGTCCGGCCACCCCATCGTTTCGAGGAGAACAAGGGTCAGGTGCGGCAGATGAACGGGGCCGCAGCCGATCTCGTTCGTTTCCGCCTAGTGCATAGCGATGTGTCCATCTTCCTATTGGACAATGGCATTGCGTACCAATTCACGCGCAAGCACCTTCCGGAAGGATATACAGCTCTTGCAGAGGAAGTTATGCTCGACCCGATGAAGAAAGAGGCGCTCGACGCTCTTCGCAAGGACATCCGGACCGAGACCTTCCGTATGGACATGGTCCTTGAGGGGGCTGCCCCTCGGCGGCACGTGAGCACCGAAGGTCGAAGTATCGACCAAGCCCACTACTACACGCACGATGCGCCTGATGTACATAGCTACAAGCGCATCACCTACCATGAGGTTTATCCTGGCATTGATTGGGTGATCTACGGTACGGAAGAAGGAGTCAAGTACGACTTTATCGTGCACCCTGGAGCCGACCCCGACAAGATCCGTCTACGCTTCAAGCATCACGAAGAGTTGTTCCTCGATGGAAGCGGAGGCCTGTTCCACGGCAATCGCTTGGGAAGCTTCACGGAGGGTCGACCGGTCAGTTATCAAGGCACACGAACCGTTCCGACACGTTTCGTTCTGGATGGTGACCTGCTGCGTTTCGCCGTTGATGGTTACGACCGGAGCCGGACACTCGTCATCGATCCAGCGCGCATCTGGGCCAGCTACTACGGCGGCGCCGGTGATGAGGAGGGGCGTTCATGTGCGGTGGATGCGAATGGGAATGTCTTCCTCGCTGGGACCACACCGTCCCCTGCCGCGATCGCAGCAGGTGGGCACCAAACCAGCTATGGTGGTGGCGATAGCGATGCCTTCCTGGTGAAGTTCAATGCCGAAGGTGTACGCCAATGGGCGACGTACTACGGCGGCGATACGTTGGACACAGGCCGTGCTTGTGCCGTGGCTGCCGACGGTTCGGTGTATCTCTCGGGCACTACGTTCTCAACGAACGGCATTTCCAGCAACGGCCACCAAGGTGCGTTGGGTAGCGCTGGCTTCTCGGATGCGTTCCTGGTCAAATTCGCCCCAGACGGCACGCGCATCTGGTCAACCTACTACGGCGGCGCCCAAGGCGATCAGGGCAACTCCTGTTCGGTGGATGCATCGGGCAACGTGCTGCTTGCGGGAACAACGCGGTCTCCGAGCGCGATCGCCGAAGGGGGCTTCCAGAACACCTATGCAGGAGGGCAGGCGGGCGATGCGTTCCTCGTAAAGTTCAACGCTGCGGGTACCCGGCTCTGGGGCACCTATTTCGGAGCGGCCGGCTCTGACGAGGGGTTCAAATGCGCGTCCGCGTCCGATGGGGCGGTGTTCTTGACAGGGCTTACACGCTCCCCTTCCGGCATCGCGACGACCGGTGCGCACCAGACAACCATTGACGGAGCAACGTTCGGCGATGCTTTCCTGGTGAAGTACGATGCTGCCGGTACCCGGCTTTGGTCCACCTACTACGGCGGAATGAACAACGACTATGCACACGGCCTGGCGACGAGCTCGGACGGTTCGGTCTATCTGGCTGGCACCACGTTCTCCAGCGGATCGATCTCTGCGAACGGACACCAGAACACTTTCGGTTACGGAGGGACGGACGCGTTCCTGGCCAAGTTCAACGCCGATGGTACGCGTTCATGGGGAACATACTACGGAGGAAATCAAGGCGACTACGCCTTGGGCTGTGCCGTGGATGCCACCGGTAATGTGTACCTCGCCGGTGGCACCGGCTCATCCACCGCGATCGCCAGCAACGGCTATCAGAACACGTTCGGCGGGACCTCCGTCCCCATGTCGGACGCTTTCCTAGCGAAATTCACGAGCGGAGGAGTCCGCGTTTGGGGCACCTACTACGGAGCGGACCTCGGAGAATACGCCAATGATTGCGCGACGACCCCGGCAGGCCACGTGCTGATCGTCGGCACAACGAGATCCACCGCCGCCATGGCCGAAGGTGGACACTCGAACACCCTTGGTGGTGGTACAGATGCCTTCCTTGCCTTGTTCACGAGCACCGACGGCACGGCGGTCAATGAGGTCCTGCGGCAAGGTGTGCTACGCGTATCTCCCAATCCGGGCAATGGTGAAGAGCTACGCATCGATCTCAGCGTGATCGATCCGCAACACGGCTCGCGGGCGCTGGAGGTCTTGGATGCGACAGGCAGGTTGATCCACACGCTCCAGATACCGTCGGGCGCTGAACGGTTCATCATCCCTATCGATCCCGCATTGTCCTCAGGAACCTATATCGTTCGCGTAGTCGCTGGAGGTATGGCCTTTACCGAACGAGTGGTGATCCAACGCTAGCAGAACCTTGCACGCTGATGGTATTGCCGCCTGCATTCGCAGTGCGACCTTTGTGCCATGATCGACCTGGCACAGATCGGCAAGGCCTTCCTGATCCTGTTTGCAGTGATCGACGTGGTGGGAAGCATACCGATCGTGCTGCAAGTGCGTGAGAAGGCCGGGAAGATCTATCCGTTACGGGCGGTACTGGTGAGCCTGGGCATCCTGGTCACCTTCCTATTCCTGGGCGAGGGCATCCTGAAGCTACTGGGCATCGACGTACGCTCCTTCGCCGTAGCAGGTGCGCTCGTGCTCTTCTTCATCGCCCTGGAGATGATCCTGGGGGTGCGCCTGTTCAAGGAGGACCTTTCAGCACCCGGCCTTACCGACGGGAAGGACGACAACAAGGTGTACAGTGTGGTGCCCCTCGCCTTCCCTGTGATCGCGGGTGCGGGCAGCATCACCACCATCCTGTCCCTCCGCGCGGAGTTCGAAAGCATCAACATCCTCATCGCCATCCTGCTCAACATGATCCCGGTGACCTTGGTGTTGCTCCTCACTGCTCGCATTGAACGGTTCCTGGGCCGGTTGGGCCTCATTGTGATCAAGAAGGCGTTCGGTGTGATCGTGCTCGCGATCTCAGTGAAGCTCTTCGCTGCCAACATCACCCAACTATTCCCCCATTCCTGAAAAAAGGGAACGTATTCGTTCTTTGCCCACTTGACGGGTCGTATGAAGATCACCATTCACACCGACGGCGCTGCCAGCGGCAATCCAGGTCCTGGTGGCTATGGTGCCGTGCTGGAGAGCGGCAACCATCGCAAGGAGTTGTGGGGTGGCTACCGGCTCACCACCAACAACCGTATGGAGCTGATGGCGGTGATCGCTGCGTTGGAAGCCCTGAAAAGCCCCGGCATGGACGTGACGGTGGTGAGCGACAGCAAATACGTGGTGGATGCTGTGGAACAAGGCTGGCTCTTCGATTGGGAAAGGAAGCGTTGGGCCAAGGTGAAGAATCCCGACCTCTGGAAGCGTTTCCTGAGGGTCTTCCGCGAACACAAGGTGCGATTCGAATGGATCCGAGGGCACAATGGACATCCCCTCAATGAACTCTGCGACAAGCTCGCGGTGGCCGCACGCAACCAGGCCCAGCTCGCGGTGGATGAAGGTTATGAGAGCCAGCCCGACACGCTGCTCTGAACCGTCCCCTATCTTCGCTCACCCCAACGGAACGCCATGGCCAAGCTCTACGCCACCATCAACGACCGCAAGGATGTCGTCGTATTGGAACGTCCTTCGCCCAGCGCGCCATGGGTCCCCGCCGGTGAGCACGCGGCCGACCTGGTCCGCACCGGACCCTTCACCTTCAGCCTGGTGCGCCAAGGCCGAAGCCACCGGGTGTTGATCCTGAAAGAGGACAAGGAGAACGGAACCGTGCGCCTGCGGGTCGGCGCACGCACCTACACCGTGCAGCTCCAGGACGACCGCACCAAACTGATGCAGACCCTCGGCCTGGACAAGGCCACCGCCCAAGTGAAGGAGATCAAGGCCCCCATGCCTGGCATGGTGCTGAACATCCTGGTGAAGCCCGGAGATGCGGTGAAGAAGAATGACCCCATCCTGGTGCTTGAAGCGATGAAGATGGAGAACCTGATCAAGGCTCCGGGCGATGCCACGGTGAGCACCGTCCATGCCGAAAAGGGCAAGGCCGTGGAAAAGGGCCAGCTCTTGGTGAGTTTCGGATAGCCCAGCCGGTAGGGGTCCGGGACCCGGCTTCAAACCTCCATGGCACACGCACTACCTTAGCGCCATGGACCGCAAACAATTCCTTTCCCGTTCCCTAAAGGCCTCCGTGGGTGCGTTGGTCGCTGGACCGATACTGGCCAGTACCAGTTCCTGTAGCCCATCGGGGAGCAGTGACGCATCGAACGGATCAGTGGAGACCACACCCGGCGCCGCGACAACGCCCGTGTTGCAGCTTTCCCAGGTCTCGTTGCCCTACGGCTATTCCGCATTGGAGCCGTCCATCGATGCGCGCACGATGGAGATCCACTACACCAAGCATCATGCGGGATACGTGAAGAACGTGAACGAGGCCATCACTGCAGAGGGGGTGCAGGCCACGGATGAGGCCGACCTGCTCGCACGCATCGGCACGTTCAGCACCAAGGTGCGCAACAATGCCGGGGGCACCTGGAACCACAACTTCTTCTGGCAGATCATGGGTCCCGGGGGTAAAGGCACGCCCGACGGGAAAGTGCTCGATGCGTTGAGCGCAGGTTTCGGCACGTTTGAGAAGTTCAAGGAGCAGTTCACCGAAGCGGCCATGAAACGTTTCGGTAGTGGCTGGGCCTGGCTCGTGGAGCGTAATGGACAGTTGGCGATCGGCTCCACCCCGAACCAGGATTGCCCACTGATGGATGTGAGCGAGCTGAAGGGCAGGCCCCTGCTCGCGTTGGACGTGTGGGAGCACGCCTACTACCTGCACTACCAGAACAAGCGCAACGAATACGTGGCCAACTGGTGGCAGGTGGTGAACTGGGACGAGGTGGCGAAGCGGTTGGGCTGATCAGCCCTCCACCAGCTCGATATCGAAGTCCACCAATTCCACGAATTGCTGGATACGCTCATCGATGTCCTCGCGACTCACTTCGAGCAGGCGTTCGATGCCGAACTTCTCGCAGGTGAAGCTGGCCATGGCGCTACCCACGATGATGGCGCGCTTCAGATTGTCGAAACTATGGTCCTGGGTGCGGGCCAGGTAACCCATGAAGCCCCCGGCGAACGTGTCGCCGGCACCGGTCGGATCGATCACATCTTCCAGCGGTAGTGCAGGAGCAAAGAACACACGCCCCTGTCCGAAGAGCAATGCACCGTGCTCGCCCTTCTTCACCACCAGGTACTTGGGACCCATGGCGAGGATCTTCGATGCCGCCTTCACCAGGCTGTGCTCGCCGCTCAACTGCCGTGCTTCGGCATCGTTGATCGTGAGGATGTCCACACGGGCGATCACCTTCTTCAATTCATCCAGCGCGCGGTCCATCCAGAAATTCATGGTATCCATCACCACCAGGGCCGGGCGCTGTTCCATCTGATCCAGTACCTTGCCTTGAACCGTTGGATCCAAATTACCGAGCATCACATATGGCGCCTTGCGGTAGGCAGCAGGCAGTTTCGGGTCCAACTCCAGCAACACATTCAGGCGGGTCTCCAACGTGTCCCGGCTGTTCATGTCGTAGTGGTACCGGCCCGCCCAGAAGAAGCTCTCCTTTCCCTTCAGGATCTCCAACCCGTCCAGGTTCACTCCACGATCGCGAAGCTGTTGCATCACGGGTTCAGGAAAATCATCGCCAACCACACTCACCAGGCCCATCTTCTCCAGGAAGACCGAGGCCGCCAAGGAGATGTAGGTGGCCGCACCGCCCACGGTCTTCTCGGCCAGGCCAAAGGGGGTTTCGATGCGGTCGAAGGCGACTGTTCCAACGGTGATGAGTTGCATGGGGCGTGGTGTAAGGGGGCAAAGGTGATACATCGCCAAGGAACACCCCGATCCACCCAATGGCCCCCGACCATAATTCCAGGAGTACAGCCCCACTTGGCGCACGTTCACTGGCACGCCTACGACCGCGCCATCCATAGGGGGCGTTGATCTCGCTTTTTCATGCGTTTGGGGTCTCCACTCCGTTCAGCTTGAGGGCCTGGGCATCTCCTGACCCCGCTCCCGGCATCGTACGGCCAGGTACCCGGAGGTACGTCGATATGGTGCGCTACGGAGTGGATGGCCCATAGTGAAAGCCCGCACTAACGGACAATGGTTACATTCGTCCCGCACCAAACACACCTAAATGAACCACACTACGCTTTCATTCATGACCAAGGTCCTCGCTGTGGGGGTCCTGCTCTCTGCTTCGACGGGCGCTCGGTCGCAATGCACCAC
Source organism: Flavobacteriales bacterium (assembly GCA_020848295.1). Taxonomy (GTDB): domain Bacteria; phylum Bacteroidota; class Bacteroidia; order Flavobacteriales_F; family PHOS-HE28; genus PHOS-HE28. Next base: position 1,695 of record JADLAI010000100.1, on the reverse strand, counting down.
TTGGGTGAATCCATCGCCCACCACTGGCTGGGTTGATTTCAATAACAATTTCGGCGGTGCGCCGTGTGATGATGGCTCTGGCTGCCCCTTCAACGAGATCACCGATTTCGAGATCTTCGCCGACGAGGCATACCGCATGGACAACGTGATCCAGGGCGGCACCTACACCTTCAGCGCCTGCAACGGTACCGGCGGCACGGCTTGGAACATCGAATACACGATCATCGCCCCAAGCGGCGCCGTGGACGCTTCCGGTCTGAACGCGGGTTCGATCTGCGAGCTGACATGGACCGCCTCGGAAGCGGGAACCTACCTCATCGTGGTGAGTGAGGCTGGTGCGTGCGGCACCAGCACCAATGCGGCTGTTGCCAACGGCTTCCCTGCGATCACCTGTGTGAGCGGTGCGACCTGCCCTGAACCGCAGCCCGGTTGCACCACCTGGGTGAATCCTTCTCCCACCACTGGCTGGTCGGATTTCAACTCCAATTTCGGAGGCGCACCCTGCGATGATGGCAGTGGCTGCCCCTTCAACGAGATCACTGATTTCGAGGTCTTCGCCGACGAGGCCTATGCCATGGACAATGTGATCCAGGGCGGCACCTACACCTTCAGCGCCTGCAACGGTACTGGCGGAACAGCCTGGAACATGGAGTTCACGATCATCGCCCCGAGCGGAACCGTGGATGCCTTCGGTGTTAATGCGGGCTCCACCTGCGAACTCACCTGGACCGCGAGTGAGGCAGGAACGTACCTGATCGTGGTGAGCGAAGTGGGCGCTTGTGGCACGAGCACGAACGCCGCGGTGGCCAACGGCTTCCCAGCCATTACGTGTGTAAGTGGCGCCCTCTGCGGAGCCGATGCCATTGCCGATCGTGGCAACATGGCGAGTTTGAACATGTTCCCCAACCCGACCAGCGGCATCTTTACCCTGAGCCTGCCCAAGGAGCTCGGCAGCAAGGCCATCGTGGACGTACTGGACATGAGCGGCCGCGTGGTGCTCAACACCAACATGGGCATCAACAGCACCGCCGCCACGTTGGACCTCAGCGCACAAGCTGAAGGAACCTACATGGTACGCGTGAGCAGCAATGGGCAAGTGCTTCGTTCGAAGCTGGTGCTCATGGGCCGTTGATCGGATCCTAACTTATGCGGAGGGGCCGTCTCGAAAGGGACGGCCCCTTTTCGTTGGTTTGGTCGCCGATCCATGGCCGATCCGGCCACGAAAAAGCCCCAGCACTATGCTGAGGCTTCGTTCGCTCCCCGGGCTGGACTTGAACCAGCGACCCCATGATTAACAGTCATGTGCTCTAACCAGCTGAGCTACCAGGGAAGGTACCCCCGTTAAGGGACGGCAAAAGTAGGAGGATCATGGGGATCCACCAAACCATTGCGTAAGTCCCCCCTCCTTCGCTCAACCCTATTGCGTCGGGAATTCGGGAAGGTGCCGCCCAAAGCTGCTTACCAGGGGACCTTCTCCACGCTGGCCCTCCGTGCAGAACTGATACAGGCGAAGCTTCACTCCCCCACATCATACACGAACCGATACCCCGGCACTCCGCGCTGCCCGGCCAGTTCCTCCGCAGTTCCATCGCGGTAGCGCACACGCGCCGCCTCAACTCCTTGAGCCAGCAGGAACTGCATCGTGCTTTCGCGCCGTGCGTATTCGATCTCGCCGACGATGCGGTCGGCTTCTGC
>JADLAI010000099.1 GCA_020848295.1 Flavobacteriales bacterium | reverse complement strand
GGCCGGGGCTGGGAACGCTTCACCGATGCCGCCATCCGCGCCTTGTCCGAACGGCAGCAAGGCCTGATCTTCCTGCTCTGGGGGCGCTTCGCCCAGCAGAAGGTGGGGTTGATCGACACCGACCGGCATTACATCCTACAGGCGCCGCATCCCTCACCACTCTCCGCCCACAGGGGCTTCATCGGCTGCGGCCACTTCTCCCGGGTGAATGAATTGCTGACCGCACAAGGAAGGTCGGCCATCGACTGGAGCCTGCCATGAGGGGATCGCTGCGCTGGCCCACCTATCTCCTATGCGCCATGCTGGCGTCGGTAGCCACCGCGCAGGAACATACCGTGGTATTCGGGCCGGACTCCTCGCTTCCTGCCAAATGGATGCGGCCCATCACTGTGGCGGGGATCTCGGCCGTATCGGATGCCGTACGGGACCAAGTGCTCTTCCTGCAAGGCAAGGGCTACCTCGAAGCCAGTTGTGACACCTGTTATGCACGGGGTGATACGAGTCATTGCCCCATCACGGTCGGTCGGGAATACCGATGGGCCAGGCTGCGTACCCATGGCATTCCACAAGAGTGGGCCAGCGAGGTGGGCCTGCGCGAAAAGTCCTACCTCGACCAACCTCTCGCACCTCGCCAACTGGCGAACACGATACGTGCCCTCCTGGTGCGTAGCGAGAACAGCGGCCACCCCTTCGCGCGCGTGTGGTTGGACAGCCTGCGCCATGCCCAAGAGGGCCTGTATGCGGTGTTGCGTGCCGATCGCGGCAGGCTCGTGGCCTACGATAGCGTCGTGGTCCGTGGTACGGTGCGCACCAGTATGCGTTTCCTGCAGGCCAGCATCGGTATCCGCCCGGGCGATCCGTACAACGAAGCGGTGCTGAACGCGGTGGAGACGCGCCTGAAGGAATTGCCCTTCGTGACCCAGAAGCAACGACCCTACGTCCAATTCGCCCCGGAAAGCACCAAGCTCTTCCTATTCCTCGATGCGAAGAAGGCAAGCAGCATCAATGGTGTGCTTGGACTACAGCCCGACGCGAACACGGGCCGCGTGAATCTGACGGGCGACATTGACCTGCGCCTGCGCAATGCCCTGCGGCGGGGAGAAGCGATCGCCCTGAACTGGCGAAGCCTACAGAACGCCACGCAGGACCTGAAGGTGGCCGGCAACCTCCCCTATGCGTTCAATACCCCGTTCGGGATCGATGCCAGCCTCAAGCTCTTCAAACGCGATTCAACCTTCCTGGAGGTGGCCTCGCGCTTGGGGTTGGAATTCCTGATGATGCGTGGGGACAAGGTCACGTTGTTCCTGAACAGCAAAAGCAGTGACCGACTGGGCTCCAACACCATCGTGCAGCCCGGACTGGCCGATGTACGGTTGATCAGTTACGGCCTTGGCTTCATCCGTGAGCGGCTGGACTACCGGTTCAACCCACGTCGGGGACACGGAATGCACGCGGAGGGTAGCGCGGGGCGAAAACGAACGAGCCAGGCCGTGTTCGGCTTGACCGAGCAACCACCGGAGACCAACACCGTGCAACTCGAATTGCTGGGCAGCGCGCTGGCCCATGTGGCCGTTGGTCGTCGGGGCACCTTCCGTTTCGTGGCCCAAGGCGGGCGTATGCTCAACGACGACCTGTATGCGAATGAACTCTACCGCATGGGCGGCCTGAAGACCTTGCGGGGGGTGGACGAATCCAGCATCACATGTTCCAGCTATGCCATCGCCACCGTGGAATACCGTTTCCTCTTCGAGGAGAACAGCAACTTCTTCCTGTTCGCCGACCAGGCTTGGTGGGAGCGGGACACGAAGGACGACCACACCACGGACACCCCGCTCGGCTTCGGCGTCGGCACCACTTTCGAGACCAAGGCCGGCCTGTTCAGCCTCACGTATGCACTGGGGCAGCAGTTCGATGCACCGGTCCAATTACGCGGCGGCAAGGTCCACTTCGGTTTCATCAGCCTGTTCTGATCCCTTCATCCGACCGGCGCACGAAAACGGTGAGAGGGAGAGAATGTGAGGGAGGGTCGTTGCGCTCACACACTTTCACCCGTGTTCGACCGCTTCTTTTCCTCCGCCTCCGTAATTTCGAATGCATGTTACGCACCATCCTGATCGCCCTGCTGATCGGCTTTGGTTCGATGGTGAATGCCAGTGGCCCACAACAAGGTCTTGTGGACATGCTGCTGGAATACCTCGAGGCCCGTTATCCGCGTCAAGGTCTTGGGGGCGATGTGCTCTATGTCTCCGTACACCGGCAACAACTCTTCCACGTGCGCGGTAAGCGACTGCTCCGGGTGTATCCGGTGGCCACTGCAAAGGCCGGTCTGGGTGGGTTGGAGGGCAGTTGGCGCACACCAACAGGCCTGCATCGCGTAAGCGAGAAATTCGGAGAAGGAGTGCCGGAACTGGGCATCTTCCGCGACCGTGTTTTCACCGGGGAATTCGCGGACCCCGATTTCGCCGGGGTGGACAAGGATTGGATCACCTCACGGATCCTGTGGTTGGAAGGGCTGGAGCCGGGCGTGAACCAAGGTGGCGATGTGGACAGCCATGCGCGCACCATCTACATCCATGGCACCGCCAATGAAAAGAGCGTGGGGACCGCCAGTTCCATGGGCTGCGTGCGCATGCGCAACAACGACGTGATCGAACTCTTTGACCAGGTCCCAGTGGGTGCCTTGGTGGTGATCCTTGATAATTGAGCCTCGGCTACGGATCAGCAACGGTCAGCGGCCGTGG
>JADLAI010000098.1 GCA_020848295.1 Flavobacteriales bacterium | reverse complement strand
GTATGGATAGGATCCGAGTGGAATACATGATCCTGTTGGTGTGGGGGGATAATCCGGCCATCCGTTAGCAAGTACTCCATCCGGCCTGCGGTAGAGCGGTCCCTCTCCTGACAACGACCCCAACAACTTGATGGTACCATCCGCCCCTAACCGGATGCTCTCCTGCCCGTTCGCCTTGAACACCACATCCTTGTTGTCGCTGGTGCCGATGAACTGCGTGCCGGGGTTGGTGCCCACATTGCCACCCATCTTCCAATCGTTGCTCTCGGGCTGCTCCAAGGCGATGGCCGCTTTCTCCACGCAGCCGTTAGCATCCGTTACCATTACCTCGTACGACTTGGCCCCCAAACCGCTGCGGTCCTGCGTGGTTATGGCCGCATCTTGCCAAACGTAGCTGTACGGTGGAGTTCCTTTTGCGACTTGCAGATCGATGCTCCCGTTGTAACACTCGAAGCAACTGATGTTCTTGCCGTTGGGGTAGACCAATGGATCGGCGAAGACCTTGAGTGCTTCCGGTTCCGTTAGGGTGATGTCCGCCGAGGCTTCACCGCCCGCCGCATCGGCCACTTTAAGCACGTAATACCCAGCGGGCAGTTGTGTGATGTTGGCGGTGGTGGCACCGGTGGACCACTGGTAGGTGTATGGCGCTGTGCCTCCTGATACCGCGCTGGTCACCGCACCCACCTTGGCACCGAAACAAGGCACGTTGCTGCCATTGTACATGCCCCCAGAGAGGCTAACGGAGAGTTGCTGGGCATTTACCCCCCCCCCAGCCAAAAAGGGCCAGCAGGGCGATGGCATGTGTGGCGCGGCAGGGTTGCGGCATGGCCTTGGTGGTTTCTGCCCTCAAGGTATAGTGCGCCCATGGCGGTTTGATACCGACCTGTGAAAAACATTCTTTGGCACGATGATCGATGGGCGGGGGCGCTTGGTGTCGTTCAACGTGAGGGTTTATGAGCCGGTGAGAAAGAAATGGACGGTACAGGGCTGTGCGTACGCAAGGGTAGGAGAACGAAAACCCTGTACCTCGTACCCACGCACGCTCTCCCCATTCTGCGCCGCACTGTGTAGGAGTACGGATCTTCATCACCGATCCAGAAGGAATACGGCCGTCCATCCCCTTGGCACATTATTCCCTGCGTTCCTCCAGCTCGGACCATGGCGCCACTATACGTCCACGTGGCAACCACAGCCGTTACATTTGAACATGCTCAATCGCCTCTGCCACGGTGCCCTCCTTCGAGTGGTCATCGCTCTCCAATCCATCGGTTCCGGAAGCGCGTCATCCGCGCAGCATGCATGCCTCGAGACCAAGCGTAACGCCCACGCTGTTCAGGCGAAGTCCAACGCGCGTGAACTGGCACCGATCGACCTACTCCACCAACGCATCTCACTCGATCTTACGCTCGGCAATGTGATCAAAGGCGATTGCGCCATCCGCGCCGTGCCACGTGCGGATGGACTTTCATCCATTGCCCTTGACCTTGCAGCACTTACCGTGGATTCGGTGGTGATGGATGGGGCCAACCTCGTATTCGCGCAAAGTGGTGCGGTCTTGAGCATCGACCTCCCTGCGCCCATGAACATGGTGGACACCATCGACTTCACCGTGTACTACGGCGGCGACCCGGTCACCGACCCAAGCGGATTCGGTGGCTTTTATACCGCACCGTCGCTCACGTACAACCTGGGCGTGGCGTTCCAAAGTGTGCCGCATTCGTATGGTCGCACCTGGTTCCCTTGCCTCGACGACTTCGTGGAAAGGAGCACCTATGAATTCTTCATCCGTACGGCCGGTGGTAGAAAGGCCTGGTGCAATGGCACATTGATCGATCGGTACCCGCTGGGTGGTGACACCCTGATCAACCATTGGTCCTGCGCGGGGGAAATGCCCTCCTACCTCGCATCGGTAGCGGCTGCGAACTTCGTGGTGGCGCGGGATTCCCTGCCGACCATCGTAGGTGGCACGGTGCCCGTTGAACTGGTGGCCGCAGCCAACGATACGGCTGAAATGCGTGCCTCTTTCGTCCATCTGGCCGATGCCTTCGCGCATTTCGAGGATCGTTTCGGCCCGTATCGATGGGAAAAGGTGGGCTACGTGCTCACACCTGTCGGCGCCATGGAGCATAGTACGAGCATCCACTATCCCACCTCGATCGCCGATGGCACACTCGCCTACGAGACCACCATGGCCCACGAGCTGGCGCACCACTGGTTCGGCAACCTCGTGACCTGCGATCGTGCCGAGGAGATGTACATCAACGAGGGGTTCGCCGAATACCTCAGCTACCTGTTCCTTGAACATGTATACGGCCCTGCCCGATACCTGGCCGAGGTGCGCTCCAACCACCGCAGTATGGTGCAACGTGCGCACCTGGTGGATGATGGATGGTGGGCCCTGGCCAGCATGCCTCAGGGTTGGACCTATGGCACCACCACCTACAACAAGGGCGCCGATGTGCTGCACAGCCTGAGAGGCTACATGGGTGATGAGGCTTTCTTCGCCGGGCTTACCAGCTTCCTGGGTACCCATGCCTTCCAACCGGTCAATACCGCGATGCTTCGCGACCACCTCTCTGCATCCAGCGGGATGGACCTCAACCCCTTCTTCACCGACTGGATCGAACAGCCCGGATGGGCCGCGTTCGAGATCGACGCCCAGCAGGTGACACCCGGAGAGGATGGGTGGATGCTTCAGTTGACCGTGGGCCAGAAACAATTGGGGCCCGCAACGCTCTACACCGAGGTCCCGATCACCGTGGCGGTCGTTGGGACGGACACGACGAATGTCCTGCGCGATACGATCCTGGTGGGCGGTGCGAGTACGGAGTTCAGCCTCACGGTCCCATTCGAGCCGGCCTTCGTCTGGCTCAACGATGACGAACGCCTCTCGCTCGCATGTACCGGTAGTACGCACCAGGTGAGCAACACGACCGCCATCAATTCCACCCAGGCGAACTTCGAACTGCGGCCGCGGACCGGCCCGGCCACCTTGATCCGCATGGAACAATACTGGGTCGCAGCGGATCCAGGCACCTCCAATACACCCTTCACCCATGTCATTTCACCCGATCGGTACTGGCGATTCACCGGCAACTGGACGGATCCTCAGCGCTTCGCGGGCCGACTCTTCTTCGACGGGCGTGATAACATGAACGTCTTGGATGCAGGCTTGCTCCACGACACCTTGGGCATCACCTTCCATGAGGATAGCCTTGTACTGTTGCATCGACCCGACCCCGCCTCCCCCTGGATCATCTGGACCGACCAGGTCATCACCTTGGGTTCAGCAACGGATGGATTCGGGCGGATCGATGTGGATAGCCTTGCTACCGGCGAATATGCGCTGGCCTGGCGCACCAGTGCGGTCGCGATCGACGATCATACCCGTGCAATGGGATGGACACTCGGACCGAACCCGGTCAGCGATGTACTACATGTCCGTAAGGAGGGCCCGTCCATCGCAGGAAGCATCCGCTTGATCGATGACCGTGGTCGCATCATCCGCACCGCAAGGATCACCGGACACAGCACGACGATCCCCACGGCCGGCGTGGCTCATGGGCCATATACCCTGATGTTCGCCGATGACCAACACACCGAAGTGCCCATCGGGAACGTCGTCATCGTTCCGTGAGCAATTCAGCTCCGATCCGTTGACCAGCTCCTGATCGATGCGGAACCTCTCGCTCTTCCTCTTGAAGCTCTTCCTCTATTGGTCGGGAGTCTTCCTGCTGCAACAGCTCTGTTTCGTCTTCTGGGACCTGTCCCGACTGCATGGGATCACGTCCACGGCGGTCGCCGTCAGCTTTCGTCGGGCCCTGGCCATGGACGTGGCCACCACGTGTTACCTCATACTACCCGTTGCGATCTGCGGGATCGTCCTCCTGTTCCGCGAGATCCCCGGTCTGCGACGGGCGATCCGGGTACTTAACACCACCTTGGTCCTGATCACCTGCTTCATCAGTGTGTGCGATATCGCCTTGTTCGGCGCATGGGGCACCAAGGTGAACCACAAGGCCCTCTCCTATCTGGTCTACCCCAAGGAAGCGATGCACGCGATCGCCGGAGCACCGTTGGCCCAACTCACCGTGGTCTTCCTGGCCCAATGCGCCATTGCGCTGCTCGTACTTGTCCGCATCGACCATCGCAGGTCATTCCTGGCGGCCAGGACGTGGCATCGTATTGCTGTGCCGGTATTCCTCCCCGTTGTCCTATTCATAGGGATGCGTGGCGGCGTGCAGCCGTTCCCGATCGATCGCAGTTGGTCCTTCCATAGCGCGTATCCATTGCTCAACCTCGGCGCGCTCAATGGCACGTGGAACGTGATCGTACTCCTGGCCGAACCACCGGCGATCGCCACCAATCCGTACAACTTCATGTCCGATGAAGAGGCGGCTCATCGGTTCACGGCCCTTCATCCACCCGGTAGCGGCGCACCGGAGGCGATCCTCGCGGTGAAGCGGCCCAACATCGTGCTCATCCTTCTTGAAAGTTGGACCGCTGATGTCGTCGGAGTACTTGGTGGCGATAGTGGCGTGACGCCAGGTTTTGATCGGCTGGCAAAGGAAGGTCTGCTCTTCACCAACTTCTACAGCACGGGCTTCCGTACGGAACAAGGTTTGTGCGCTACGATCAGCAGCTTCCCATCGCAACCGAAGACAACCATCATACGCCAGTACGGGAAGTTCGACCGTCTACCGAGCCTGGTGAACGTACTGGACTCGGCCGGCTACCGATCCACCTATTACTACGCCGGCGATGTGGCCTTCGCGAACACGCGCGCCTACCTGGAAACGATGGGGATCGACAAGGTGCATGACGAGAACTCATTCCCGATCAAGCGGCGCACACGGTGGGGGGCGTACGACGAGGAACTGTTCGCTTTCTACCTTGAGGATGCGAAGGAGGCCACCCCACCATTCCTCCACATGATCATGACCAGCACCAGCCACGAGCCATTTGATGTGCCGGTGGATGAAGGGTTCCCGGGCAAGGACCAGCCGCAGCAGTACAGGAACAGCGTACACTACACGGACCGTGTGCTTGCCGAACTCCTTGAAGCGTGCAAGGCACAGCCCTGGTACGCCAGCACGCTCTTCGTCATCGTTGCCGATCACGGGCATTTCCTACCGCACAACCGGGGTAATCACACGGCCGAAAGGCATCGCATCCCTTTGCTCTTCACCGGCGGTGCGCTGAGGCCAGAGCTGCGCGGAACGATGAGCGCCACCTTCGGCGGTCATGTGGATCTTGCGGCCACACTGCTCAACCAGCTCGGCTTCCCAAGAACACGTTCACCGTGGAGCAAGGACCTGTTCGACACGACCATACCGCACTTCGCCTTCTGGACGTTCGACGATGGTTTTGGCATTGCCGATGCGGATCAATGCCAGGTGTACGACAACCTCTCCGGCTTACGGCTTCAGCGCCGGGACACCACACGCAGCGATGCACAGGATGAAGAGCAACTCCGGAATGGGAAAGCGTTGGAGCAGGTGCTCCTCGACCAGTACCTGGACCTGAGCCAGTGACGGGCCTTGCGCCGCCGCCGGTCAGGATCGACCCACGTAACGCAGGTTCCGCCCCGGATAACGTGCCGCCGCACCCAGTTGCTCCTCGATGCGCAACAACTGGTTGTACTTCGCGATCCTGTCGCTACGGCTGGCGCTGCCCGTCTTGATCATGCCGCAGTTCAGGGCCACGGCCAGGTCGGCGATGGTGTTGTCCTCCGTCTCTCCGCTGCGATGGCTCATGATGCTGGTGTAGCCTGCGCGGTGCGCCATGTCCACCGCTTCGATCGTCTCGGTGAGCGTCCCGATCTGGTTCACCTTCACCAGGATACTGTTGGCCGTGGCCGTGTTGATCCCTTCGATCAATCGCTGCGTGTTGGTCACGAAAAGGTCGTCTCCGACCAGTTGCACCTTCTTCCCAACGGTCTCGGTCAATAGTTTCCAGCCCTCCCAATCATCCTCGCTCATACCATCCTCAATGCTCACGATCGGGTACCGTGCGGCCCAATCGGCCCACATGGCCACCATCTCCTTGCTGGTAAGGCTATCCCCGGTGCTCTCCAGCGTGTACCGCTTCTTCTTCGCATCGTAGAACTCGGTGCTCGCACAATCCAGTGCCAGCACGATATCCTCTCCAGGTCGGTAACCCGCCTGCTCAATGGCCTGCATCACCAGCTTCAGGGCGTCCTCGTTGCTGGGCAGGTCCGGTGCGAAACCACCTTCATCACCCACATTGGTGCTCAATCCTTTCTTCTTGAGGACCGCCTTCAATGCGTGGAACACTTCGGCTCCCATGCGCAGGCCATCCGCGAAGCGGGCTGCTCCAACGGGCATGATCATGAACTCCTGCACATCCACCTTGTTGTCCGCATGGGCACCTCCGTTCAGGATGTTCATCAGCGGCACAGGCAGCACGTTCGCATTCACCCCACCGACGTAGCGGTATAGCGGAAGGCCCGCCTCACTCGCAGCGGCCTTGGCCACTGCAAGGCTCACTCCCAGGATCGCATTGGCCCCCAGGTTCGCCTTGTTCTTCGTTCCATCAAGCCCGATCAACGCCTTGTCGATCATGGCCTGATCGGTCACCAAGGCTCCGTTCAACTCCGTGTTCAACGTGTTGTTCACGTTCTCCACTGCCTTCAGCACACCTTTCCCCAGGTAGCGCTTCTTGTCCCCATCGCGCAATTCGGCCGCCTCGTGCGCGCCGGTGCTCGCTCCACTGGGAACGGCGGCCCGGCCCATGTGGCCGGTATCCGTCCATACATCCACTTCAATGGTCGGGTTCCCCCGCGAATCGAGGATCTCGCGGGCCTGGATCTTGGCGATCAAACTCATGCTGGTGTCGTTATGCTTTCTCGGAATGGACGCGTTCTACGGCGATCGCGTCATGCATGTTCTGCACGAACCGATCGAAGAGATACCGGCTATCATACGGACCGGGGCCAGCCTCGGGATGGTATTGCACCGCGAATACCGGACGATCCTTCAAGCGGAAGCCGGCCACGCTGCCATCATTCAGGTGCAGGTGGGTGATCTCCACCTCGGTGTGTTGTTCGGCATCGCTCCGGCGTACCACGAACCCGTGGTTCTGGGAGGTCACCTCATCACGCCCTGTGGTCAGGTCCTGCACCGGATGGTTGATGCCACGGTGCCCATGGTGCATCTTCTCCGTCCTCATGCCCAGGCTCTCCGCGATCAACTGGTGGCCCAGGCAGATCCCAAAGACCGGCAGGCCGCTCTCCACCACGGCACGCACCAACTTCACGGTGGCTTCCATTGCTCCGGGATCACCTGGCCCATTGCTCAGCATGATCCCGTCCGGTTTCCAGGCCTGCATGGCCGCAAGGGTGGTGCCCATCGGGAACACCCGTACTCGACAACCTCGTTCGGTGAGGCAACGTTCGATATTGCGCTTGACGCCGAAGTCCACCAATGCAACGCGCAGATCGCCATCCGTTGGACCCACCTCATATTCCTTGGTGGTGCTCACGGTACTTGAAAGCTCCTGACCGGCCATGCTCGGCACGGCGGCCAAGCGCACTTTCAATTCGGCCAGATCGCTTCCTGTCGAGCTGATCAAGGCGTTCTGTGCACCGTTGTCGCGAATGTGCCGTACCAGCTTCCGCGTGTCCACATCGCTGATCCCGACCACACCCTGCGCTTTCAGGTAATCATCCAGCGAACCATCACCACCGGGCCTGCTCCACACTTCACTGTACTTCTTCACCACCAGACCTGCGATGCTCACCCGCGGACCTTCCTGCTCCCCTTCCTTCACACCATAGTTCCCCACATGCACCGAGGCCAGGGTCATGATCTGTCCGGTGTAGCTGGGGTCCGTGAAGATCTCCTGGTAACCGGTCATGCCCGTATTGAAGCAGATCTCCCCGGTGGCCACCCCCGAAGCACCGATCGCCCGACCGCGGAACACGGTGCCATCGGCAAGCAATAGAAGGGCTTCGGGGCGCTGGCTTACGAGCATTCAGTTGCAGGTCGCGCAAAGATACCCGCCACACCCGGTTCCATGCCCTGTGGATCGTCCACAGGTGTTGATAACGCCGCTACATTTGGACATCGTCCGTAGCTACCACGCCCTCCATCTGCTCGCCCTGCCCAGGTCCCACTGGGTCATCTTCGGGCTTCATCTGTTCTTGCTCGCGGCCATCGGCACACAGCAAGGTCTGCTGGTGGACAAGGAAGCGCTGAAGTACACCGGATGCGCATCGGCCGTACTCCGGGGCGACCTGCACGACCTCGGCGGGAACTACCTGAAGTACGCCGCCTATGTGCTCTTCCTGGTCCCGTTCGTGGCCGTGGGCAAGGTGTGGCCGGTCGTGGTGGCGCAGGTCCTGTTGGGGATCCTCGCGTCCGAGGCTCTGGGCCGCCTCACGGAACGCACCACGGCCAACATGGGCCTGGGGCGGCTGGCCATGGCACTCTTCCTCCTCTGTCCATTGATCCAACAATGGGCACTGGCGCTGTACACGGAACACTTCTTCACCTGCATGTCCGTGCTTTTCGTGGAGCGCCTGGACCGCCACCGACACTTCACCGTCACCGTGATCACCCTGGGCTTGATCACCCTCTTTGCCCGGCCGGTCGGCATGTTCTTCGTAGCACCGGCGACATTCTGGATCTTCCGGGATCGGGTACCCACCGCCCTGCGTCCGTGGCTCCTTCCCGTGGGCTGCGGACTGCTCTTTGCGGTCGCCTTCTTCATCCTACCGGTAAAAACCGCTCAACTCGCGCCCATCGCTACCGGACAGGTGATCGCAGGCGTGGATGGAACGGGGAGCCCTGGTCCATTCGGGACCACCTTGGCCAACGCACAGCTCCACCTCTACGCCGATGTTGGCCCGTGGGAATGGCTGCGGATCACCGGTCAACGTGCACGCTCCCTGTTCACACTGACCCGCGCGTACTTCTCTCCGCTGCACAACGGCCTTGCCGCTATCTGGTACTTGCTCTACCCCTTGGCCTTGCTCGGCCTGGTGCGCTGGCATCGTCGCCACTTGGTGGCCGTGGCATGCACGACCCTCTGCTTGAACACGCTGCTCATCGCTTTCACGCACGACGAATGGAGCGGTCGCTTCCTTGTGCCGCTGCTCCCCTGCATCATTCTGCTTGCCGTATGTGGGGTGCAGAAACCCACGGGCCAAGCGAAGCGTGCATGATCCCTGGCCATGCCCCAACCCCACCCGTGTTCGGGCGGGCTGCTGGAGCGAAACGAAGAAGGGGCCACCCGTGCTGGACAGCCCCTTCTCCACACCTGATGAACGGTTCACTTCTCGATCGCGAAACTGATCTTGCAGTTGATCCGGAACTCCACCACTTTGCCGCGCTCCACCACCGCACTCTGGTTGGTGATGTTCACGCTTCGTATGCCGCGCACGGTCTTGCTCGCTTCTTTCACGGCGTTGGCGGCGGCATCCTCCCAACTGCTTTTGCTGCTGGCGAGTACTTCGATCACTTTTAGAATGGGCATGGTCCTGGATCTTTGGTTTTGGACAGCCGAAGTTCGGGATGGTCACTCCCATCTCCAAATGCAAAAGGCGCCCCGTAAGGCGCCCTTTGCAATTCGTTCCTGGTGCGATCACTCACTCTTGCCCTCTTCGCCACCTTCTGCCTTGGGAGCAGCGCTCTTCGCACTGGTGCGGCGGGTACGGCGCGTCTTCTTCGCCGTGCCTGCGCTCTTCTCCTTCGTGTAGGTGGTGTTGAAGTCCACCAGCTCGATCATCGCCATCTCTGCTGCATCGCCGAGCCGGTTGCCCAGCTTGATGATGCGGGTGTAGCCCCCCGGACGGCTGGCCACCTTCGGCGCCACATCGCGGAACAACGTGGCCGTAGCCTCCTTGTTCTGTAGCTCGCTGAAGATCATCCGGCGGCTGTGGGTGGTATCCTCCTTGCTCCTGGTGATCAGGGGCTCCACGAATAGGCGGAGGGCCTTCGCCTTGGCCAGCGTGGTCTCGATCCGCTTGTGGTCGATCAGCGAGATCGCCAGGTTGCTCAGGAGCGCGTCGCGGTGGGCCTTCTTGCGGCCGAGCGCATTGTTCTTGTTTCCGTGTCTCATGACAGTATTCCGTTGTCAGTGGTCCGTTGTCGGTGGTTCGCCAAGCGCCTGCCGACCGCCAGCCGCCAACTGGCTTGTTACTCCTTGTCCAGTTTGTACTTGCTCACGTTCATGCCGAAGCTCAGGCCCTTGTTCTCCACCAGGTCCTCCAGTTCGGTCAGGCTCTTCTTCCCGAAGTTCCGGAACTTCAAGAGGTCGTTCTTGTTGAAGGACACCAGATCACCGAGCGTCTCGATATCGGCGGCCTTCAAACAGTTCAAGGCACGCACGCTCAGGTCCATGTCCACCAATTTGGTCTTCAGGAGCTGGCGCATGTGCAGGCTCGTCTCATCGAACTCCTCGGTATCGGCGGCCCGCTCCTCCACGTCAAGGCTGATTCGCTCATCGCTGAACAGCATGAAGTGATGGATCAGGATCTTCGCGGCTTCCTGAAGGGCGTTCTTCGGCGTGATGCTCCCGTCGGAAACCACTTCGATCGTCAGCTTCTCATAGTCGGTCTTCTCCTCCACCCGGGTGTTCTCCACGGTATACTTCACGTTCTTGATCGGCGTGAAGATGCTATCGATGGCGATGGTCCCGATGGGGGCGTTCTCCGACTTGTTCTCATCGGCCGGTACGTAACCGCGGCCCTTGCCCACGGTCAGTTCCACATGCAATTTCACACTGCTTTCCATGTGGGCGATCACCAACTCCGGGTTGAGCACCTGGAATCCGGTGGTGTGTTTACCGATGTCCCCTGCGGTGAAGCTGTCCTTGCCGGTCACGGTGAAGGAGACCTTCTCGGTGCTCACATCATCGAGTTGACGGCGGAAACGGACCTGCTTCAGATTCAGGACGATCTCGGTCATGTCCTCGATCACGCCCTTGATCGTGCTGAACTCGTGGTCCACGCCATCGATCCGAACGGTGGTGATGGCATGGCCTTCGAGGCTGCTGAGCAGGATGCGACGAAGGGCGTTGCCGATGGTGATGCCATAGCCCGGCTCCAAGGGACGGAACTCGAAGGTGCCGCGCTTGTCGTCGGATTCGATCATCGTGACCTTGTCGGGCCGCTGGAATTCGAGAATAGGCATGTGTGCTTGGTCGTTGTTCGTTGGGTTGTTCTTTCCTTCTCCGCGTGCTCGCCCCAAAGGCTTCTTACTTGCTGTACAATTCCACGATCAGCTGCTCGCGGATGTTCTCCGGGATCTGGGCCCGCTCGGGTACCGCGATGTAGCGGCCGCTCATGGTCTGTGGGTTCCACTCCAGCCAATCGAAACGGCGATTGCTCACCGAAATGCTGTTGGAAATGGTCTCCAAGGAGCGGCTGCGTTCGCGCACCGACACGTTCTGTCCGGGGCGTAGGCCGAAGCTCGGCACGTTCACCACGGCACCATCCACCGTGATGTGGCCATGGCTCACCAACTGACGTGCCGCACGGCGGGTAGGGGCGATGCCCAGGCGGAACACCGTGTTATCCAAGCGCGACTCACACAACTGGAGCAGCACCTCGCCGGTGATACCCCGCTTGCTCGCGGCCAGGTGGTACATTTTCTCGAACTGGCGTTCGAGGATGCCATAGGTGTATTTCGCCTTCTGTTTCTCGCGCAGCTGGCTGCTGTATTCGCTGTCCTTCTTGCGACGGCGTGCATTGGGGCCGTGCTGTCCCGGTGCGTGGGGCTTGCGCTCCATCCACTTGTCCGGGCCATAGATCGCCTCCTGGAATTTGCGGGCGATCCGTGTCTTGGGTCCTGTGTAACGTGCCATGTTCTTTCTTTCGGGTGCCTCAGGCACCAACAACGGAGCGTGCGTCCTTCACACTCCTACGGGTTAATGTTTATACGCGGCGCTTCTTGGGTGGACGGCAGCCGTTGTGGGGCATGGGTGTGATGTCGATGATCTCGGTCACTTCGACACCGCTGTTGTGCAGGGCACGGATGGCGCTCTCGCGTCCACCACCGGGGCCTTTCACGAAAACCTTCACCTTGCGCAGACCGAGCTCATGGGCCTCGCGTGCGGCCTCCTCGGCGCTCAACTGTCCCGCGTACGGCGTGTTCTTCTTGCTGCCGCGGAAACCGTTCTTGCCGGAAGAGGACCAGCTGATCACCTCGCCCTTGTTGTTGGTGAGGCTGATGATCAGGTTGTTGAACGTGGCCTGGATGTGGGCCTGACCGTAGGCCTCCACCACCACGTTCTTCTTCTTCTTCTTACCAGCGGCTCCGCCGCCCTTGCCTTCTTGCTTTGCCATTGTCTTGTTCGATTGGTCGGGTTGAACTCCGATCGCGTCCATGGTGGACGGATCATGATCCGTCCCTACTTGGTCGCTTTCTTCTTGTTGGCCACGGTCTTCCGCTTGCCCTTACGGGTGCGGCTGTTCGTGCGGGTTCGCTGCCCACGGACGGGCAGGCCCGACCGGTGCCGGATGCCACGGTAGCTGCCGATGTCCACCAGACGCTTGATGCTCAACTGCACCTCGCTGCGCAGCGCACCTTCCGTCTTCACATGCTCGGTGATGTACTGACGGATACGGCCCTGCTCGTCGTCGGTCCAGTCCTCCACCTTCGTCTCGGGATCCACCTCGCACTTCACCAGGATTTCCAGTGCCGTGCTGCGGCCGATGCCGAAGATGTACGTGAGGCCGATCGCCCCGCGCTTGCTTTTTGGTAGGTCTATGCCTGCGATACGTGCCATGCTCGTGCGTTTATCAGCCTTGACGCTGTTTGAACTTCGGGTTCTTCTTGTTAATGATGTACAAACGCCCTTTGCGGCGGACGATCTTGCAATCCGCCGAGCGTGGTTTGAGGGAGGCCCTGACCTTCATGATTTCCTGGGTATCGTGCGTTAACTCTTGTATCGGAATGAGATCCGGCCGCGGCTCAGATCATACGGGCTCATCTCCACCTTCACCTTGTCACCAGGCAGGATCCGGATGTAGTGCATCCGCATCTTCCCGCTGATGCCCGCGATGATCACGTGGCCGTTCTCCAACTCCACACGGAACATGGCATTCCCCAGCGCCTCCTTGACGACACCGTCCTGCTCTATCGTTCCTGTCTTGCTCATTCCTTTCGTTTCCTTCCTTTTCCCTGCCGACCTCAGCGGCCGACGTTGTTCTGCATTCGATGGGCCTGACCTGTCAAACCCTTACCATTTCTCCTTTCTGTTCCAGCACATCCTCGATGTACCTGAACGTGGATAGGACCTCTGCTTTTCCGGGGCGCACCACCACGGTGTGCTCGAAGTGCGCGCTGGGCTTGCCGTCCCGCGACACCACGGTCCAGCCATCACTCAACTGCTTCACCTCCTTCACCCCCATGTTGATCATGGGTTCGATGGCCAACGCCATGCCGGTCTGCAAGCGTACACCATGTCCCCGGCGGCCGTAGTTGGGCACTTCGGGGGCCTCATGCAGCTTGCGGCCCACGCCGTGCCCCACCAACTCCCGCACCACCCCGTAGCCGTTCTTCTCGGCATGGGTCTGGATCGCGTTCCCGATGTCGCCCGTGCGGTTGTTCTCCACCGCAGCGGCGATACCGAAGGCCAGGCATTCCTGCGTGACCAGCAGTAGCTTACGCGTCGCCGGTGCCACCTCGCCCACACAGAAGGTATAGGCGCTGTCACCATAGAATCCGTTCATGAGCACACCGCAATCCACGCTGGCGACATCACCATCGCGCAGCTCCCGGTCGCCCGGAAGGCCATGCACCACCTCCTCGTTCACACTGATGAGCAGCGTACTCGGACAACCGTACAAGCCTTTGAAACCCGGTACACCACCATTATCCCGGATGAACTCCTCCGCCATCGCGTCGAGCTTCCCGGTGGTCATGCCCGGCCCGATGTGGCGTGCCACTTCAGCCAAGGTCCTACCAACAAGCAAAGAACTCTCCTTCACCAATGCGACTTCGTCATCGCTCAGGATGATCACGGCCTTACCCATGATCCTATCCCGCCATGCCGTACGCCGCCCCCCCCGAACGACCCTTGATCCGTCCTGACTTCATCAGGCCATCATAGTGCCGCATCAACAAGTGACTCTCGATCTGCTGCAGGGTGTCCAACAACACCCCCACCATGATCAACAACGAGGTACCCCCGAAGAACTGTGCGAAACCCTGTTTCACACCGGCCATCACCGCAAAGGCGGGAAGAATGGCCACCAGACCCAGGAATATGGCGCCCGGCAAGGTGATCCGCGAGAGCAGCTCATCGATGTGGCCGGCCGTGCTCTTTCCGGGTTTCACACCCGGGATGAAGCCACCATTGCGCTTCATGTCATCGGCCAGTTGGTTCGGATTCACCGTGATGGCCGTATAGAAGTAGGTGAACAGCACCACCATCACGAACAACGTGAGGTTGTAGAAGATGCCCTGACTGTTGGCGATGCTCACCAACCAGTTCGGTGGGGCCTCGAACGCCTGGGCCAGATACATCGGGATGAGCACGATGGCCTGTGCGAAGATGATCGGCATCACGCCGGCCGCGTTCACTTTCAGTGGGATGTAGTTGCGCACACCGCCGTATTGCTTGTTGCCCTGCACACGCTTGGCGAACTGTACCGGGATCCGTCGGGTACCCTGCACCAGCAGGATGCACCCGGCGATGATGAGCAGCCAGAAGACCACCTCCACCAACAGGAGCACCAGGCCACCACCACCGGGGCCCATGCGGCCCACAACCTCCTGTGCGAAGCTCTGCGGGAACTGTGCGATGATCCCGATCATGATGATCAGCGAGATCCCGTTGCCCAATCCACGCTCGGTGATCCGTTCTCCCAACCACATCACGAACAGCGTGCTGCAGGTAAGGATCACGATGCTCGTGAACAACCAGAACTGGCCATCGGGACGGGCGGTCTCATCGATCGTGGCGTAGATGTAGCTCGGCGCCTGGAACACGCAGATCAGGATCGTGAGGTAGCGTGTCCACTGGTTGATCTTGCGCCGACCGCTCTCCTCGCGCTGCATCTTCTGCACCGTGGGCACCGCGATGCCGGCCAGCTGCATGATGATGGATGCGGAGATATAGGGCATGATGCCCAATGCGAAGATGCTCGCACGGGTGAAGGCACCTCCGGTGAAGATCGAGAGGATCTCCACCAGGCCTCCGCCACCGCTGGCACCAATGGCCGCGAGCCGCGCGCTGTCCACACCGGGCAGCACGATGAAGCTGCCGATACGGTATACGAGCAGCAGACCCAGCGTGATGAGGATCCGGTTGCGCAACTCCTCGATGCGCCAGATGTTCTTGATCGTCTCGATCAGGTTCTTCATGCCTTCTCTGCTACGGTCACAATGGTCTCCGTCCTACCTCCCTTGGCCTCAATGGCCGCCTTGGCGGTCGCACTGAAGGCATGTGCCGTGATGTTCAAGGCACTCTTCAGTTCGCCACGACCAAGCACCTTCAGCTTGTCCTTCTTGGCGATCAGGCCGTTCGCATAGAGCACGGCGGGATCGATCACCGTGAGCTTCTTCTCATCGGCCAGGTGCTGGATCGCATCCAGGTTGATCCCCTTGTACTCCACCCGTGTGGGGTTCGTGAATCCGAACTTCGGAAGGCGACGCGTCAAGGTCGTCTGGCCGCCCTCGAACCCACGCTTGTGGTTGTAGCCGGCCTGCGCCTTCTGGCCCTTATGCCCTTTCGTGGAGGTGCCGCCACGGCCGCTGCCCTGGCCGCGACCGATACGTTTCTCCTTCTTCGTGGCCCCTTCTGCGGGCTTCAGTTTGCTCAAGTCCATGGTCTTGCTCTTCTAAAAGGTTCAGGCCTCCTTCACGCTCACCAGGTGCTCCACCTTGGTCACCATGCCGCGGATCTGCGGGGTGCCCTCGACCACCACGAACTTGCCGATGCGGCCGAGCCCGAGGGCCTTCAGGGTGTCCTTCTGACGTTTGGGGCACTTGATCTGGCTGTGCACCTGGGTGATGGTCAACTTGCTCATCGTTCTTCCACCGGCTACCCGGCGGTCCGTTTTATCCGTTGAATACGCGTTCCAGTTTGATGCCACGCTGGCGGGATACGGCGTTCGCATCGCGCATGCTCACCAGCGCCTCGATCGTGGCCTTCACCACGTTGTGCGGGTTGCTGCTGCCCTTGCTCTTGGCAAGCACATCGGTCACCCCCACGCTCTCCAGCACGGCACGCATGGCTCCACCAGCAATCACACCGGTACCGTGCGCCGCTGGCTTCAGGAACACCTGTGCCCCGGCGAACTTGCCCTCCTGCGGATGCGGGATGGTCCCTTTCAGTACGGGCACCTTCACCAGGTTCTTCTTCGCGTCGTCGATGCCTTTGGCTATGGCCTCCTGCACCTCCTTCGCTTTGCCCAGGCCATGGCCCACCACACCGTTCTCGTTCCCCACCACCACGATGGCGGCGAAGGTGAACGTGCGACCACCCTTGGTCACTTTGGTCACGCGGTTCAGGGCCACGAGCTTGTCCTTCAGCTCGAGATCGCTGCTCTTGACCTTCTTCGTATTCGTCGTTTCAGACATGTGTTCGGTGTGATCAGAAATTGAGGCCTGCTTCGCGGGCTGCTTCGGCCAATGCTTTCACACGGCCATGGTAGAGGTATCCGTTGCGGTCGAAGACGACCTGCTCGATGCCGGCGGCCTTCGCTTTCTCGGCGATGGCCGTACCCACGAGCTTCGCCTGCTCGATCTTGGGCACTCCGGTGGCCTTCTTGTCCTTCAGGCTCGAGGTGCTCACCAGCGTGCGGCCGGCCTCGTCGTCGATGATCTGGGCGTAGATGCCCGTGTTGCTGCGGAAGACCGACAGACGTGGACGTGCCGTGGTGCCCTGCACCTTCTTGCGCACACGGGTCTTGATCTTCAGGCGGCGGTTGATGCGGTCGAATGCCATGATCGTTCTTATTTACCGGCTGCTTTACCTGCCTTGCGACGCACCACTTCGCCCACGAAACGAACACCCTTGCCTTTGTACGGCTCCGGTTTGCGCAGGCTGCGCAGCTTGGCGGCCACCTGGCCGATGAGTTGTTTGTCCGCGCTCTCGAGGCGGATGACCGGGTTCTTTCCCTTCTCCTGGGCCGCGCTCACCTTGATCTGCGGGGGTAGGTCCAGAGTGACCGTGTGCGAGAAGCCCAGGGCGAGCTGCAACTGCTGGCCCTTGGTGGTGGCGCGGTAACCCACACCCACCAGCTCCTGCTCGATCACGAACCCTTCCGCAGCGCCCTTCACCATGTTGGCGATGAGCGCCCGGTACAGGCCATGCTTCGCGCGGTGCGGCTTGGCATCACTGGGACGCGATAACGTGATCTCCGTTCCCTCCTGCTTCAGGGTCAGGTCCGGATCCACGGCTTGCTCCAAGGTGCCCTTGGGACCCTTCACGGTCACCAGGTTCTTGTCGCTGATCGTCACCTGCACCCCTTTGGGTACCTCGATCGGTGCTTTTCCAATGCGTGACATCGTTCTTCGGGTCTTAGCTCACGTAGCACAATACTTCACCCCCCACGTTCAGTGTGCGCGCCTCCTTGTCGGTGATCACGCCCTTGCTGGTGGAGATGATGGCCACGCCGAGGCCGTTGAGCACGCGGGGAAGATCCTCCACGTGGGCGTATTTGCGCAGGCCCGGAGTGCTCACGCGGGTGAGTTCCTTGATGGCGCTCTGGCGCGTTCCTGCGTTGTACTTCAACGCGATCTTGATCAGGCCCTGTTTGCCGTCGTCCTCGATCTTCCAGGACAGGATGTAGCCCTTGTCGTACAGGATGCGCGTGATGTCCTTCTTCAGGTTGCTCGCGGGAACCTCCACGACCTTCTTGCGGGCCAGGATGGCGTTGCGCAGGCGGGTCAGGTAATCGGCGATGGGATCGGTCGTCATGTCTTTTCTATTGTTGGTGCGCGGTGATCCGCGTCCTTAACGGTTGTTCTTCTACCAGCTGCCTTTGGTCACTCCGGGGATCTTGCCCTCAAGCGCCATCTGGCGGAACATGTTCCGGCTGATGCCGAACAAGCGCATGTAGCCACGGGGGCGGCCCGTGAGCTGGCAGCGGTTGTGCATACGCACCTTGCTGCCGTTCGCCGGGAGCTGCTGGAGCTTCTCCCATTCGCCCGCCTTCTTCAGCGCAGCGCGTTTGGCGGCGTACTTCTCCACCATCTTGGCGCGCTTGCGCTCACGGGCTTTCATCGATTCCTTGGCCATGGTTCTCTCTTTATCTTATTGATGGGTCGCGAAATTCCGCGCCCTTACTTCTTGTCCTTGTCCGCGAATGGGAATCCGAAGGCGGTCAACAGGGCTTTCGCCTCCTCATCGGTGGGGGCCGATGTCACGAAGGTGATGTCCATCCCCTGGATCTTGGTCACCTTGTCGATGTCGATCTCCGGGAAGATGATCTGCTCCTTCACGCCGAAGGTGAAGTTGCCGTTGCCATCGAACCCCTTGGGCGATACACCACGGAAGTCACGCGTACGAGGCAGGCTCACCGCGATCAAACGGTCCAGGAACTCGTACATGCGGTCACCTCGCAGGGTCACCCGTGCGCCGATGGGCATGCCCTTCCGCAGTTTGAAGTTGCTCACGTCCTTGCGCGAAACCGTGGGCACGGCCTTCTGGCCAGCGATCGCCGTCATTTCCACGATGGCGTTCTCCACGATCTTCTTGTCGCCCACGGCACTGCCCAATCCCTGGTTCAGGTTGATCTTGGTGATCCTGGGCACCTGCATGGCGCTGGTGTAACCGAACTCCTTCTTCAGGGACGGTGCCACCTCGTTCTTGTATTTGGCACGAAGCCGGGGTACGTAGCTCATGACTTCTTACTTGGCTGCCTTTTTCTTGGACTTCACGTAGCGCTCCAGCTTTCCTTCCTTGTCGGCCTTGCGACCCACGCGGCCCGGCGTGCCGGTCTTCGCGTCGATCAGCATGAGGTTGCTGATGTGGATGGCACCCTCCTTCTCCACGATGCCGCCCTGGGGGTTGGCCGTGGTGGGTTTGCTGTGCTTCCTGTTGATGTTGAGGCCCTCGACGACGGCACGCATGTTCACGCGGTCCACCTCGAGCACGCGACCCTGCTTGGTGCGCTCCTCTCCGGCGAGCACCTTCACCATGTCGCCTTTCTTGATGTGTGTCTTCTTCAGCATGGCTCAGAGTACTTCGGGGGCCAGGGAGATGATCTTCATGAACTTCTTCTCGCGCAGCTCCTTGGCCACGGGTCCGAAGATGCGGGTGCCCTTCATTTCGCCGGCGGCATCGAGCAGCACCACGGCGTTGTCGTCGAACCGGATGTAACTCCCGTCCTTGCGGCGGGTCTCCTTCCTGGTGCGCACGACCACCGCCTTATGCACGGTGCCCTTCTTGGCGCCACCGTTGGGCAGTGCGTCCTTGATGCTCACCACGATGGTGTCACCGATGCGTGCATAGCGGCGGGCGGTGCCACCCAGCACACGGATGCAGAGCACCTCCTTGGCGCCGCTGTTATCGGCCACGTTCAGCCTGGATTCCTGTTGGATCATCGCTTGGTCGGGTGTTTACTTGGCACGTTCCATGATCTCCACCAGGCGCCAGCGTTTCTGCTTGCTCACCGGGCGTGTTTCCATGATCCGCACGGTGTCGCCGATGTGGGCCTCGCCCTTCTCATCGTGCGCCATGAATTTGCTCGTGCGCTTCACGAACTTCTGGTACTTCGGGTGCATCACCCGGCGCTCCACGGTCACGGTGATGCTCTTGCTCATCTTGTCGCTGGTAACGATGCCGATACGCTCCTTGCGCAGGCTACGCTCAACGGTGGTCGCGGTGGTGCTCATTTCGTTGTCTTGTTGGCGAGTTCACGCATGCGGAGCTCGGTAAGGATCCGGGCCACCTCCTTGCGTTTGGTGCGTAGTTGCACCGGGCTTTCGATCGGGCTCACGGTATGCGCGAAGCGCAATTTCGTCAGCGAGGTGCGCTCCTCCTGGAGCTTGTCCTTCAACTCCACCTCCGTGAGGCCCTTCAGGTCGGTTCTCTTCTTCATGACGCTCTCTTATTGGCCGTCGTAATCTTCACGAACAACGAACTTGGTCGGGATCGGCAGCTTCTGTCCGGCCAGGCGCAGGGCCTCCTTCGCCGTGGCGGTGGGTACCCCGTCCACCTCGAAGATGATCCGGCCGGCGTGGCACACGGCCACCCAATGGTCCAGGGAACCCTTACCCTTACCCATACGCACCTCGGCGGGTTTGCTGGTCACAGGCTTATCGGGGAACACCTTGATCCACACCTGGCCTTCACGCTTCATGTGGCGGGTGAGGGCCACACGGGCCGATTCGATCTGCCGGCTGGTGAGCCATACGCTCTCCATGGCCTTGAGGCCGAAGGATCCCAGGGCTACGCGGTGTCCGCGCTGGGCCTGCCCCTTCATGCGGCCCTTGTGCATATTGCGGCGCTTGCTGCGCTTCGGTTGCAACATGGCTCTTAGCTGTTACGGTTATTTCCACCACGACCACCAGCGGCCGGGCCTCGACGTTCTCCTCCTCCAGGACCACGGCGATCGAAGCCGCCGCCTCCGCGACGCTCGCCGCCGCGATCACCACCCGGACCGCGACGATCGCCGCCACGACGTTCCGGACGATCACCGCCCATGCGCCCACCCGGTGCGGTGGTCTTGGCCTGGCCCTGGTTGGGGCTCAGGTCGCGCTTTCCATACACCTCGCCGCGCATGATCCAGCACTTCACCCCGATGCGACCCATCTTGGTGTGCGCCTCGGTGATGGCGAAGTCGATGTCGGCTCGCAGGGTGTGCAACGGCACACGGCCATCGCGGTATTTCTCCACACGGGCGATCTCGGCGCCGTTCAAGCGGCCGCTCACCTGCAACTTGATCCCTTCGGCGCCCATGCGCATGGTGCTCGCCATGGCCATTTTCATGGCACGACGGAAGCTGATGCGGCCCTCCAACTGACGGGCGATGCTGTCGGCCACCAGGCGGGCATCCAGTTCGGGACGCTTGATCTCGAAGATGTTGATCTGGACATCCTTGCCCGTGAGCTTCTTGAGCTCCTCGCGCAGTTTGTCCACCTCGGCGCCGCCCTTGCCGATGATCACGCCGGGGCGGGCGGTGTTGATCGTCACGGTCACCAGCTTCAGGGTGCGCTCGATCAGGATCTTGGCCACGCTCGCCTTCTTCAGACGGGCCATGAGGTAGGCGCGGATCTGCTCGTCCTCGACCAACTTGTCCGTGTAATTCTTGCCGCCGTACCAGTTGCTGTCCCAGCCTTTGATGAAGCCCAGGCGCTGGCCGATCGGGTGTGCTTTCTGTCCCATGGTAGTTGTTCTCGGCTTACGCTTCTTTGGTATCGACGATGAGGCTCACGTGGTTGCTACGCTTCTTCATGCGGTAAGCGCGACCCTGCGGAGCCGGAAGCATGCGCTTCAGGCCACGGGCCTCGTTCACCTGCACGCTCTTCACGAACAGCCCGGCCTCGTCGGCCTTCTGCCCTTCGTTCTTGGCCTGCCAGTTGCTCACGGCGCTCAGCAGCAATTTCTCCAGGTCGCGGCTGCTGTGGCGGGTGCTGAAGCGGAGGATGCCCAAGGCCTTCTCCACCTCCACCCCACGGATCAGATCGGCCACCTGGCGCATGCGGCGCGGGCTGGTGGGCACGTTGCGCAGGTGTGCCACGGCCACGGTCCTCATGGCCTCCTTGCGCGCATCGGCTGCTAATTTCTTACGCTGTCCCATCTGTCCTTAGTTCTTCTTGTTACCGGAATGGCCACGATAGGTGCGCGTCGGTGCGAATTCGCCCAGCTTGTGCCCCACCATGTTCTCGGTCACGTAGACCGGGATGAACTTGTTGCCATTGTGCACCGCGATCGTCAGTCCCACGAATTCGGGGCTGATGGTGCTGGCACGCGACCAGGTCTTGATCACGTTCTTCTTGCCCGAGGTGTGTGCCTCGCCCACACGCTTCGCGAGCTTGTAGTGGATGAACGGCGGTTTCTTGAGTGAACGGCTCATGATCTATGCGAGGACTATGCGCCCTTCTTGGCGTTGATGCGTTCGAGGATGAAACGATTGCTGCGGTTCTTCGGCGCGCGGGTCTTCTTACCCTTGGCCAGCAGGCCCTTGCGGCTGCGTGGGTGGCCACCGGAAGCGCGACCCTCACCACCACCCATCGGGTGATCGACCGGGTTCATGGCCACCGCACGGGTGCGGGGGCGACGGCCCTGCCAGCGGCTGCGGCCGGCCTTGCCGCTCTTCTGCAACATGTGCTCGGCGTTGCCCACGGTGCCTACCGTGGCCAAGCAGGCCACCAGCACCATGCGCAGTTCGCCGCTCGGCATCTTCAGCGTGGCGTACTTGCCTTCGCGGGCGCTCAGCTGGGCGAAGGTGCCCGCGCTGCGCGCGATCGCACCACCCTTGCCGGGCTGCAGTTCGATGTTGTGTACCACGGTACCCAAGGGGATCTCGCTCAGCGGTAGCGTGTT
This sequence comes from Flavobacteriales bacterium, assembly GCA_020848295.1. GTDB lineage: Bacteria > Bacteroidota > Bacteroidia > Flavobacteriales_F > PHOS-HE28 > PHOS-HE28. Next base: position 8,013 of record JADLAI010000098.1, on the reverse strand, counting down.
GCCCACTTCGGGGGGAACACCGCTGCGACCGCTCATCACCTCCTGGCCCACTTGCAGGCCGTTCGGTGCGAGCATGTACCGCTTCTCGCCATCGGCGTAGTACAGCAGGGCGATGCGGGCCGTGCGGTTCGGATCGTATTCGATCGTCTTCACCGTGGCCGCGATGCCGTGCTTGTCGCGCTTCAGGTCGATCTCGCGGTAGCGCTGTTTGTGACCACCGCCGATGTAGCGCATGGTCATCTTGCCTTGCTGGTTGCGACCACCGCTCTTGTTGGTACCGCTGGTCAGCGACTTCTCCGGCACACGCGTGGTGATGCCTTCGAAATCCGTGATCACCTTGTGACGGGTGCCGGGGGTGACCGGATTGAGTTTACGTACGCCCATTGCTATTCGGTGCTACCGGATCAGATGCTGGAGTAGAGGTCGATGGTCTCGCCCTTCTTCACCGTCACGATGGCTTTCTTGAAGCTCGGCGTGCGGCCATGGAGGATGAGGCTCTTGGTGTAACGTGTGCGGTTCTTGCCGCGGCAGATCATGGTGCGTACCCCCGTCACGGTGACGTTGTACTCCTTCTCCACCGCCTGCTTGATCTGCACCTTGTTGCTCGTGCGGGCCACTTCGAACCCGTAGCGGCCTTCCTTCTCGCCCTGGGCCGTCATCTTCTCAGTGACGATCGGTCGGATGATGATCTGGCTCATGGCTTACTTGGTGAGGATGGTTTCCAACGGTGCGATCGCATCCTTCACGATCAGCAGGCCATTGGCGTTCATGATGTCGTAGGTGTTCAGCTCGCTGGCCACCACCACACGGGTGTTCTGGATGTTGCGGGCGCTGAGCACGATGTTGTCGTCCTTGCTCGGCACCACCAGTACGCTCTTGCGGCTGTTCAGCTGGAAGGCCTTGAGGATCGCTGCGAAAGCGCTGGTCTTCGGTGCGCCCAGCGAAACGCTGTCGATCACCTTCAACGAGCCGTCCTTCGCCTTGTAGGTGAGGGCGCTGCGGCGGGCCAGGTCCTTCACCTTCTTGTTCAGTTTGAAGTGGTAGTCGCGGGGCTTGGGGCCGAACACGCGCGCACCACCCTTGAACAGCGGGCTCTTGATGGAGCCTTTGCGGCTGCCGCCCGTGCCTTTCTGGCGGTGCAGCTTCTTGGTGCTGCCGCTCACTTCGCTCTTCTCAAGCGTCTTGGCCGTGCCCTGGCGTTTGTTGGCCAGGTGTTGCTTCACGTCCAGCCAGATGGCGTGGTCGTTCGGCTCGATCGCGAACACCGCGTCGCTCAACTTGGCCTTCTTACCAGTGGACTTGCCGTCCGTGCCGTGGATCTCGAGTTCCATCTTACTTCCAGATGATCACGTAGCTGCCCTTGGCACCAGGAACGGTACCGCGCAACAGCAACAGGTTCTTGTTGGTGTCCACCTTCACCACCTTCAGGTTCTCGGTGGTCACTTTGTTACCGCCCGTGCGGCCGGCCATGCGCAGGCCCTTGAACACGCGGCTCGGGTAGGAGCTGCCGCCCAGGGAACCCGGTGCACGGCTCCGGTCGTGCTGGCCGTGTGTGCCTTCGCCCACACCGCTGAAGCCGTGACGCTTCACCACACCCTGGAAACCCTTGCCCTTGCTATTGCCGGTCACGGTCACGAAGCTGCCCTCCTCGAAGATGTCCAGACCCACGGTCTCGCCCAGCTTCAATTCGGTCTCGAACTCCTTGAACTCGTGCGCCCGTACCTTGGGGGTGGTGTTCGCCTTCTTGTAGTGCCCCAGCAATGCGGCCGGGGTGTTCTTCTCACGACGTTCGCCGTAGGAGAGCTGCACGGCCTGGTAGCCGTCCTTCTCCATGGTCTTCACATGGCTCACCACGTTAGGTGTCGCCTCGATCACCGTGCATGCCACCAACGATCCGTCCGTGTCGAACAGGCTGGTCATGCCGATCTTCTTTCCAATGAGTCCGCTCATGGCTGTGTGGTGCTATCGGTCAGACTTTGATCTCCACATCCACGCCGCTCGGGAGCTCGAGCTTCATCAGGGCATCGATCGTCTTGGAGGACGAGCTGTAGATGTCCATCATGCGTTTGTAACTGCACAGTTGGAACTGCTCGCGCGCCTTCTTGTTGACGTGCGGAGAGCGGAGCACCGTGAACATGCGCTTGTGGGTCGGCAGGGGTATGGGACCACTGACGACAGCGCCGGTGCTCTTCACCGTCTTTACGATCTTCTCGGCGCTCTTGTCGACGAGGTTGTGATCGTACGACCGCAGCTTGATCCTGATCTTTTGGGTCATCGCTTCTTGCGGGGTTATGCTGATACTTTACCACGCACCTTGGCCAACACGGCTTCGGTCACGTTGTTGGGGGCAGGTACGTAATGGCTGAACTCCATGGTGCTGCTGGCGCGACCGCTGGAGAGGGTACGCAGCGAGGTCACGTAGCCGAACATCTCGCTCAATGGCACGGTGCCCTTGATCGCCTTGGCTCCGGAACGGTCCTCCATGCCCACGATGGTGCCGCGGCGGCGGTTGAGGTCGCCCACGATGTCGCCCATGTTCTCTTCAGGCGTGATCACCTCGATCTTCATGATCGGTTCCATCAGCACCGGTTTGCACTTGGGCACGGCGGTACGGAAGGCGGCCTTCGCGCAGATCTCGAAGCTCAGTGCATCGGAGTCCACGTTGTGGAACGAGCCATCGTACAAGGTCACCTTCAGGCTTTCCATCGGGAAGCCGGCGAGCACACCGTTCTTCAGGCTGGCCTCGAAGCCCTTCTGCACGGGCCCGATGAATTCCTTCGGGATGGAACCGCCCTTGATCTCGTCGATGAACTCCAGGCCGGTCTTGGTCTCGTCCGTCTGGGGTTCGATACGCACATGGATATCGGCGAACTTACCGCGGCCACCGGTCTGCTTCTTGTACAGTTCGCGGTGCTCCACCGTGCCGGTGATCGCCTCCTTGTACTTCACCTGGGGAGCACCCTGGTTGCATTCCACCTTGAACTCGCGCTTCATGCGGTCCACCAGGATCTCCAGGTGCAGTTCGCCCATGCCGCTGATCACGGTCTGGCCGGTGTCCTCATCGGTATGCACCTTGAAGGTGGGGTCCTCCTCGGCGAGCTTCGCCAGGGCGTTGCCCATCTTGTCCAGGTCGGCCTGGGTCTTGGGTTCGATCGCGATGCCGATCACGGGCTCGGGGAAGCTCATGCTCTCGAGCACGATCGGGTTGTTCTCGTCGCACAGGGTATCACCCGTGCGGATGTCCTTGAAGCCTACCGCCGCTCCGATGTCACCAGCCTCGATGACATCCACGGGGTTCTGCTTGTTGGAGTGCATCTGGAAGATGCGGCTGATCCGCTCCTTGTTGCCGCTGCGCATGTTCTTCACATAGCTGCCGGCCGGGATGGCCCCACTATAGCACCGGAAGAAGGCCAGGCGACCCACGTAGGGATCGGTGGCGATCTTGAAGGCCAGGCTGGCCATGGGCTCGCTGGCATCGGGCTTGCGCAGCACCTCTTCGCCCGTGTCGGGGTTGGTGCCGGTCACCGCCTCGATGTCCATCGGACTGGGCAAGTAGGCCATCACTGCATCGAGCATGGTCTGCACCCCCTTGTTCTTGAAGGAGCTGCCGCACAGCACGGGCGTGATGCTCATGCTGATGGTGCTCTTGCGGATGGCGTTCATGATCTCGGCCTCCGTGAGGGAGTTCGGATCGTTGAAGAACTTCTCCATCAAGGTGTCGTCGCTCTCGGCCACGGCCTCGATGAGCTTCGCACGCCATTCCTCCACGGTCTCCTTCAGATCCTCCGGGATGGCGACCTCGTTCCAGGTCATGCCCTGGTCGTGCTCGTTCCACACCATGCCGCGGTTGTTCACCAGGTCCACCACACCCTTGAAGTCCGCCTCGGCACCGATGGGCACCTGCAGGGGGATCGGGTTGGCGCCGAGGCGCTCGCGGATCTGCTTCACCACGTTGAAGAAGTCGGCACCGCTACGGTCCATCTTATTGACGAAGCCGATGCGGGGCACCTTGTACTTGTTGGCCTGACGCCACACGGTCTCGCTCTGGGGCTCCACGCCGCCCACCGCACAGAACAGGGCCACGGCACCATCCAGCACACGCAGGCTGCGCTCCACCTCCACGGTGAAGTCCACGTGACCCGGCGTATCGATCAGGTTGATCTTGTAAGCGTCGCCCCGGTACTTCCAGCTGGTGGTGGTGGCGGCGCTGGTGATCGTGATCCCCCGCTCCTGCTCCTGCTCCATCCAGTCCATGGTCGCGGCCCCATCGTGTACCTCACCGATCTTGTGGGTCAGGCCGGTGTAGTACAGGATGCGCTCGGACGTGGTGGTCTTGCCGGCATCGATGTGCGCCATGATGCCGATGTTGCGCGTATATCTGAGGTCCCTCTTGGCCATTGTTCGTGTTCGCTACCCGTCGTTATCAGAAGCGGAAGTGGCTGAAGGCCTTGTTCGCTTCGGCCATCTTGTGTACTTCCTCCTTCTTCTTGAAGGCACCACCCTCTTCCTTGGAGGCGGCCAGGATCTCGTTGGCCAGTTTGCTGGCCATGCTGCGCTCGTTGCGGCTGCGGGCGTACCCGATCAACCATTTCATGGCCAGGCTCTTCTTGCGGTCCTCCCGCACGGCCTGGGGGATCTGGAAGTTGGCACCACCGACACGGCGGCTGCGCACCTCCACCTGGGGCGTCACGTTCGTGAGCGCCTTGCGGAAGATCTCCAGCCCATCCTCGCCACTCTTCTCGGCAACGATGTCGATGGCGTTGTAGAAGATGTCGAACGACTTGCTCTTCTTGCCGTCGTACATCAGGTTGTTCACGAACTTGGTCACCTGCGTGTCTCCGAACTTGGGGTCGGGCAGGGTCGTGTGTTTGACTGCTTTCTTGCGCATGGTCTTTGAACCTTACCGTGAACGCTTATTTCTTCTTGGCAGGAGCCGCTCCGGGTTTCGGACGCTTCGTACCGTATTTGCTGCGACGCTGGTTGCGGCCTTCAACACCCGAGGTGTCCAACACACCGCGAACGATGTGGTACTTCACACCGGGCAGGTCCTTCACACGACCACCGCGCACCAGCACGATGCTGTGCTCCTGCAGGTTGTGGCCTTCACCGCCGATGTAGGCGATCACCTCATAACCGTTCACCAGGCGCACTTTGGCCACCTTGCGAAGGGCCGAGTTCGGCTTCTTCGGCGTGGTGGTGTACACCTTGGTACACACGCCACGGCGCTGCGGGCAGGACTTCAGGGCAATGGACTTGCTCTTGTACACCGGGTTCTCGCGACCCTTGCGGATGAGCTGTTGAATCGTTGGCATCGGCTCCTTTCGGTTGGCTTTCAGCGTCTTTGGCCACTCCTCGGCTAAAAACGGGCTGCAAATGTAGCGGTTTCCACTTTCCAACCCACCTGTGTTCATGGAAAATTCCATCGCGGGCGAACCCACTCGGATCCCACGATCGATCCGGGTTTCGCCCACAACACCACGTAAAACCCTGCGATCCAAGCGGATGAACGGACTGCAAACCGCACGGATCCCGCGCTCGATCAGGTATTTCTCCTCCTCCACCTCGTTCCGATCCGTAACGGCGAACTACCTTTGTTAGCATCATTTGATACTACAAATGGATATCGGCAGCATCACCCTCTACTCCATCAGCCCCCGGATGCTGAACCTGGTGGCCACCATCCATCACCGGTTGGGCGAAGTACATGCCCGGCACCTGCACCGGCCCGCTCCCGGTCTGGAAAAAGCCTACCACGTGAGCACGGTACACAGCACGCTGGCCATCGAAGGCAATACCTTGGATGCCCTGCCCGTGGCCGATATCCTGGACAAGCCCGGCTCCGCATCGGAAGGCACCTCCGCATTGGAGGCCCTGAACACCCACCGCGCCCATGGCCTGATCGAAGAACTGGACCCCTTCGTGGAGCACGACCTGCGCCATGCCCACGGCGTACTCATGCACGGCCTCGCCCTTGATGCCGGCCACTTCCGCACCGGCCCCATGGATGTGCTCTATGGCGACCCTGAACCACTGCGCACCGCCAGTGCCCACGACCTGCCGGCCAACGTACACGAATTGCTGCGTTACGCCGAAGAGGACGACTTCCCGGCCCTGATCACCAGTTGCGTGCTCCACTTCGGTCTGGTCTACCTCCGTCCCTTCACCGCCGGCAACGGGCGCCTGGCCCGCCTCTGGCAGAAACGCATGTTGATGCGCTACTGGCCGGTGTTCGCGTACCTGCCCGTGGAAGCCTTCATCCAACGCACCCAACCGGCGTATTACGCGGCTTTGGAGTACGCCGACCGTCGCGGCGACTGCGGGGACTTCATCGCCTATCTCTTGGAACGCATCGATGAGGCGCTGGCTGAATTACTGGCCTCCCCGAACCCGGTGCTCACCGGGCGCGACCGTATCGCCCTCTTCCTGCAACAGAACCTGGACAGGCCTTTCCGCCGGAAGGACTATCTGAACATGTTCCCCGAATTGAGCACGGCCACGGCAAGCCGGGATCTCGCGGAGGCGGTTCATCGACAACTCATATCTTCCAGCGGAACAACAAGACAAGTTCGTTACAAGTACATCAAACCGGAAGGGGATAAATAAGTGCGACTTTGCATCACTCGGATCCGCAGCCTGAAACCCGTATGGAGTGCCATGTTCAAGGTGCTCCGCACCCGCATGGAAGGATCGGGATAACCGTAGCTCCATTGTGATAGGACATGGGGATAGTCGGGAACGGTCTCCACGAAAAAATGGAAGGGGCTGGACCGCATACCCACAAAGCTCAAGGCCACCAGCGAATCGTGGATCGCCGCGATCTTCCTGGTGATGAACCTGAAGGTGTTCATCGATCAGCTACCCGGCCGCATCAACCTGTTCATCCGCTTGTCCCTGCACTTGGAAGAACCAGCACCCAGGTCCTGCAAAGACCGGCTTCAACTCGTCCCTTCATCCTTCCGCTGCCATCACGACTACAACACTCCCTTCATACAAATCGGCCTGTGACTTCTTCAGCAAACCCTACCGTACGGCCGCTACAGATATCAACAGAACAACGAGTTATGAGTCTCCCCTGGACCCCTCATTTCAACACCAACACCCACACTTACATCTAATCTAGACCTGTCCTGATCGGGTAGACCACCTCACTAAAATGGGGGTGTTTACAGGGGGCATTTTCAAAATTTATACTCAAGTCCAACGTAGCTGTTTGGAGTAAAGGAATCAATTAATAGAAGAAACCCACCAAAGGAGCCAAATCCGATTCCAGAAAAAATGTGAATATGCTTAATGGGTTTAAAGTCAATACCGAATGATGCTGTATTCTCCACAATGCGTGTCTGACTTGGGGTTGAGAACGGCGGCCCTTTTTGATATTTGGTATATTTTACTTGATAAATTGAAAAATTAAGCTGTGTGAACGGTACGAGTCTCTTGTGGCTATCAACCAGCAAGTATCTGTAGCCAACATTAATCCCGTAGGCATTCTTTTCATAAATGTCCACAGGGTCGCCAAGAGGTTTTAGAATAGTTGTAGCTTGGGCACCCAAGTATATATTGTGCTGTCTTATGTCCAAAGAAAGACAGGGGATATGGTGTGCTACTTTGTAGTTATAAAAGAAACTGTAACGAACACCAACACCCAAGCGAGATTGAGTTGTATCTTGGCTAAATACCTCAATTTGAGAATAGATTAGGAAGAAAACAAGTAGGATAGGTAGTTTATTCACAGCGGTTTACTCTAATACGATTTTTTCAGAAACGACCTTCCCATCGAAAGTCCCTGAGAGGTAATAAATCCCTTTGGCAAATTGCGAAATATCAATCCGTAAAATTTTCTCTTTTCTGGTCTCCTTATGGAATACGGATTGACCGGAAGAATTGAAATTGAGGTACTCCCCATTCGCTGGACAGATTTAGGCGAGGGTTAATGTGTGTTGGGATTGTTTGAGGGTTGGTTTGATGCCTCTTGGCCGGTTATCGGGCAGACCAAGGTAGAGGTGCGCTGGGGTG
>JADLAI010000097.1 GCA_020848295.1 Flavobacteriales bacterium | reverse complement strand
TCGGTCTGGTGGCGGCGCGGCATTTCGAGAAGGTGGAGAGCGCACGCCTGCTCACGGCCAACGAGTACACGGTGAACCAGCGTCTGGGTTTCATCTCCCTGAACCAGTCGCTGAACAACGACGAGGTACTGGCCGTGGCCTTCCAGTATACCCTCGATGGCCAGACCTACCAGGTGGGGCAATTCGCGCAGGATGGCACCCTCCCCGTGGATGATGGCACCCAACCCCAGCCCGGCGCGCAGCCGCAGGTCGGGCCGCAGGGCACCGAGGCCCTTGTGCTGCGCTTGTTGAAGGCCACCATCACCAACCCGCGCATACCGCTGTGGGACCTGATGATGAAGAACATCTATTCGCTCGGGGCCTTCCAGGTGAACCGGGAGAACTTCAGGCTGGACCTGCTGTACAACAACCCCACCACCGGGGTGGATGTGAACTACATCCCCCGCGCACCGCTCGACCAGATCCCCTTGATCCAGGCACTGGCCATGGACCGCCTCGATCCGAACAACGCGCCCAACCCCGATGGTTGGTTCGACTTCATCGACGGTGCGGCCACCAGTGGGGGGACCATCGAGGCGCAGACCGGGCGTATCTACTTCACCACCCTGGAACCCTTCGGCAGTTACCTGGACCAGAAACTGGTGGGTGTGCCGGACGAGATCAAGCGCACCATCGTGTACCAGCAGCTTTACGACAGCACCAAGACGGCGGCGCAGAACATACCGGAGCTGAACCGGTTCAAGCTGAAAGGGAGTTACCGCAGTGCCAGCAGCGACGTGATCTCGCTCAACTCGGTGAACATCCCACAGGGCTCCGTGGTGGTGACGGCCGGTGGGGTGCGGCTGGTGGAGAACCAGGACTACACGGTCGATTACAACCTGGGCCGGGTGCGCATCCTCAATCAGGGGATCCTCGAGAGCGGAACCCCGGTGAACGTATCGTTGGAGAGCAATTCATTATTCAGCATTCAGACGAAGACCCTTGCGGGTGCGCGGCTGGACTACAAGGTGAACAAGGACCTGGTGTTGGGCGGCACGATCATGAACCTGTATGAACGTCCGCTGACCCAGAAGGTGAACGTGGGCGAGGAGCCGATCCGGAACACCATGGTGGGGGTGGATGCCAACTGGCAGACCAAGTCGCAGTGGATCACCGACATGGTGGACAAGCTGCCGTTCTACGCCACCAAGCAGGAGAGCAATGTGAACGCGAGCATCGAAGGGGCCTACCTGATCCCCGGGCACAGCAAGGCGATCGGCAATGCGGGCACCAGCTACATCGACGATTTCGAGGGCAGTGTGAGCGTGATCGACCTGCGCACGCAGAGCCTTTGGTTCCACAGTGCGGTGCCGCAGGGGCTGCCGTCCCTGTTCCCCGAAGGCGACCTCGTTGGCGACCTGGGTGCGGGCTACCGGCGCGCGCAGCTCTCGTGGTACGTCATCGATCCGCTCTTCTTCCGAAACAACAACCTCACCCCGTCGCACATCAGCAGCAACTCGCAACTGCGCAGCGACAACCGGCAGCGCGAGGTCCTGGAGCAGGAGGTCTTCCCCAACCGGCAATTGGCAGCGGGTACCCCCACGAACATCCCCGTGCTGGATCTGACCTACTATCCGGATGAACGGGGCCCATACAATTATCGGCCTGGTCTCACGGCCACCGGTGGGTTGCCGAACCCGGAGAACAACTGGGCCGGGATCACCCGCCGGATCACCACCACCGATTTCGAGGCCAGCAACATCGAGACGGTGCAGTTCTGGTTGATGGATCCTTTCTTCAACGCCAGCAACAGTGCAGGGGAACCGGCCACCAACGTGAATAGCGTGAACAGCACCGGTGGCGAACTCTACATCGATCTGGGCAACATCAGCGAGGATGTGCTGCGCGATGGACGCAAGGCCTTCGAGAACGGCCTGCCGAACAACGCGAGCGACGTGGCTTCCGTGTACGACGAGACCCCCTGGGGTGTGGTACCGGCCACCCAGAGCGTGGTCAACGCATTCGCCATCACCGAGACCAATAGCAACCGGTATCAGGACGTGGGCCTGGATGGTCTTGGTAGTCCGGCACAACAGCTCGAAGGAAGGAACGAGGCCGCCTTCTTCAGCAGCTACCTGGGTGCGGTGGCGGGATCGGTGACGGATCCGGGTGCTCTGCAAACGATCCAAACGGATCCCTCGAACGACGATTACCGGTTCTTCCGTGGTTCGGCCTACGACGCGCAGCAGGCCGACATCCTCACGCGGTACAAACGATTCAATGCACCGGAAGGGAACTCCGTAACGGACGAGGACTCGCAGGGGGAGGGTTTCCCCACGCAGCAGACCACCCTGCCCACCACCGAGGACATCAACCAGGACCAGAACCTGGGCGAGAGTGAGAGCTACTTCCACTACAGGATCCCGCTGCGCCCGCAGGACATGGTGGTGGGCCGCGGTTTCATCACGGACCGCATCCTGGCCACCGCCAATACGCCCGATGGGCCCAAGCAGGTGTATTGGTATCAGTTCAAGGTGCCCGTGCGGCAGCCGTCGGCCGTGGTGAACGGTATCCAGGACTTCAGGAGCATCCGCTTCATGCGCATGTACCTGCATGGCTGGCAGCAACAGGCCACCCTACGCTTCGCGCGGTTGGAATTCGTGCGTGGCGAATGGCGCAAATACCTGCAGAGCATGGAGACGCCGGGCGAAATACCCGGAGGAGACCCCGACCCGACGGTGTTCCAGATCGCGGCGGTGAACATCGAGGAGAATGGCAACCGCACCCCGATCAACTACGTGCTGCCACCGGGCATCAACAAGGAGGTGGATGTGGCCAGTGCCAACCTGCGGAACCTCAATGAACAATCCCTGCAATACAAGGTGTGCAACCTGCGCGATGGCGATGCGCGTGCGGGTTTCCGCAATGTGCAGTTCGACATCCGGAGCTACAAGAAGCTGCGCATGTACATCCATGCGGAGGGTAGTGACCCGAACGACCCGCTGGAATATGGCGACGCCTCCGTATTCGTCCGCCTGGGCAACGACTTCGACCAGAACTATTACGAGTACGAGGTGCCCGTGACGCCTTCGACCTTCTTCAACCGCGACCCGTACAACGTGTGGCCGGAGAAGAACGACGTGATCATCGAGTTCGCCAAGCTGAACGACCTGAAGATCGAGCGCGACCAGAGCGGCACGGCGCGCAACATCCGGTACCAGGGGAATGATGGCGACCGCCGCCTCTTCATCAAGGGCAGTCCGAACCTGAGCCAGATGCGTACCATCATGATCGGGGTGCGCAACCCCAAACGCGAAGGGGAGGAGATGAACCCGTGGACCCAGGACGATGGCCTCTCGAAATGCCTGGAGGTGTGGGTGAACGAACTGCGGTTGACCGATTTCGACCAGAGCGGTGGATGGGCGGCACTGGCACGGGTGAACGCCACCCTGGCCGATCTGGGCAACGTGAGCGTGGCGGGCAATTACAGCACACCGTTCTGGGGGAGCATCGACAAGAAGGTGAGTGAGCGACAGCGCGAGACCAAGTACGGGGTTGACGTGAGCGCCAACCTGGAGATGGGCAAATTCCTGCCGGAGGAGTCGAAGGTGAAGGTGCCCTTATACCTGGGCTATTCCGAGCAGATCAGCAACCCGCAGTTCGATCCGTTGAGCCCCGACATCACCTTCGATGAGGCCACCCGCGCCCTGACAAGGGAGCAGCGCAAGGAACGGTTGAAGCAGTCGCGCACCTACACACGGCGGCGGAGCATCAACCTCACCAACGTGCGCAAGGAGCGGGGCCAGGGGAGCAAGGAACAGTTCTTCGATGTGGAGAACCTGAGCTTCAATTACGCTTACAGCGATCAGGAGTATTACGACGTGAACACGGCCTACGAGAACACGCGCACCTACCGCGGCTCCATCGCCTACCTGCATGCGCCCAAGCCTCGTCCGCTCGAGCCCTTCGCGGGGATCGGCCTGGTGAGCAAGAGCAAATGGCTGCGCCTGCTGAAGGACTTCAACGTGAACCTGGGCTTCAAGCAGATCAGCATGCGCACCAGTGTGGACCGCATGTACCTCGAACGGCTCGTGCGGCCCAACCCGGACATCGAGACCCTGCCACCGCGGCCCACGTACAACAAGAACTTCAACTGGAACAGCCAGTATGGCTTCCGCTACGAGATCACCAAGTCGTTGAAGGTGGATTTCAACGCGAACAACATGGCCTTCATCGGGGAGACACCCGGCCGGGTGAACAGCAAGGACCGCGATGAGTACAGCCTGTGGAAGGACAGCGTGCTCAGCAGCATCCGCAACTGGGGAGAACCCACGCGCTACGACCATACGATGGCGGTGACCTACACCCTGCCACTGGATAAGTTCCCGCTTACGGATTGGGTGACGGTGAACACCGGCTACACGGCGGGTTATCAGTGGGACCGGGCCCCGCTCACGCAGGACACCTTGGGCGCCACGGTGCAGAATTCGCAGAACATCTCGGTGAACGGGCAATTGAACTTCGTGAACCTCTATAACAAGTCGAAATACCTCAAGAAGATCAACGACAAGGGGAAGGGCCGTGGCAGCCCGGGCAAAGGTGGCCGTAGCACACCGGCCAAGGCGGACACCACCGGGAAGAAGGAACCGAGGCTCAAGATCGATCCATTGGAGGGCCTGGCGCGCGTGCTGATGACCTTGCGGAACGGCACGATCACCTACAGCCAGACATCGGGCATCCTGTTGCCGGGTTATGCACCGCGCACGAACATCATCGGGATGGACAACTTCGGTGCGCCGGGCTTCGGCTTCGTCATGGGCCAGCAGAACCATGATCTGAGCGGCGATATCGTGCGGGACTTCGCATCGGATGCCGCGCGACAGGGCTGGTTGGTGCAGACACCATCCATCTTCAACCCGTACAACAACACACGCAACGAGAACATCAACGCCCGCCTCAGCCTGGAGCCCTTCCGCGGCATGCGGATCGAGATGATGGCCAACCGCACCAAGGCGGATAACCGCACCAGTTTCTTCCGTTACAACAGGGACGAAGCGCGTTACGTGAACGACAGTCC
>JADLAI010000096.1 GCA_020848295.1 Flavobacteriales bacterium | reverse complement strand
TACATCGCGCTGCCCCTCGACTTGCATGTGTTAAGCCTGCCGCTAGCGTTCATCCTGAGCCAGGATCAAACTCTCCATTGTAAATGTTCGTTCGATCTGGTTCTTGACGAGGTCTCTCATGTTGATCTTTGCGATCACAAGGACACCTGCTGTTCTCAGTATTGGACAATAAGTCAAAGAACTATATGGTTCGGAGCACAAAGCCCCTATCCAATCGTATTCAGTTCGTTCAGCGCCTCCCGTTCACTGCGGACATTTCCGCGAGAGGGACGGCAAAAGTAGTGTGATATTTCTTGTCTCCAAGTGATTGTTGAAAAATTTATTTTTCAATCTCACCTCACTCACACCACTGTCCTCCTTTCAGAGGCGCTTTCAAAGAACGTTTCCCGTTTGGGGCTGCAAATGTAGATCCTTTTTCATTCCCCACAACATTTCGTTGAAATTTTATTTCAACTCTTTCTAGCGGGCCTCCACATCACAGCCTTTTTCGAGGCGTTTTCTAAAGAACGTTTCCCGTTTGGGGCTGCAAATGTAGCTGGACTTTCGATCGAAACAACACCTGGGCTGAAAATATTTCAGGAAAATAGCTCAGGGCGTGCTCGAAGAGACAGGTATCACCTTGCCGTTGAAGAGGTTATGTCCGTACAAAGAAAATTCAGCGATGAATCGTCCCATGTCCTCAGCTGTAGCCGCAGCCTTGAATCCGGGGAATGCATGGCGGAGCATGTCGGTATCCACCGAACCCAGTGCCAGGCAATTGCTCCGGATGCCCTGGTCCTTGAACTCTTCCGCAAGGCATTGGGCCATGCACGCCAATGCCGCCTTGCTGGCGCTGTAGGCCACCAACCCGGGGAACTTGGCGGAATCCTGGAAACCTCCCATGCTCCCGATATGTACGATGTGGCCCGGTGGATCGCCAGCGAGCATGGGGGCAAGGGCTTGCGCCAGTTCCAGCGGTGCGATGGCGTTGGTGAGGAAGACCTTCTCCAACGCAAGGCGCTGATGGGTGCCCATTTCCGCCTTATGCAGCACGCCTGCGTTGTTCACCAGCGCATGCAGTCTGCGATCGCCGATGTGTCCACGCAGCCGCATCGCCGCTTCGGTGGCCTGGAGGTCCAACGGAAAGCATTCAAGGCGCGCCTCGGCTTCTACGCTATTCCGTAATCCGGTCAGGTCGCGGGACACGGCGATCACCCTAGTGCCGGGGTGACCCAAGAGCGCTTTCACCGTAGCTGCTCCCACTCCCCTTCCTGCGCCGGTCACCACGACCAGCCGTTCTCCTGTATTCATCCTATCCTGCGTTGTTCGGAACTTAGTTTTGGCGCTGACCACTCTTCCGCACTCGCATTCAAAAGTATGGGCATGTTCAACTGGGCCGACCATGATCTCTTCCTGAACAACACCGGTACGCAATGGTTCGAGGCCGGGCTGGTGCTTGGCATCGGCTGGCTGTTGGGCAAGCTGATCTCCTGGCTTGGTTCAACGTTGTTGTTGAAAGTCACGGCGCGTACGAAGAGCACCACGGACGACGAACTGATCGCCACGTTACGCAAACCGTTGGTGACCTTGGTGAGCTTGCTGTCCCTGGTCGCAAGCTATCAACGCCTGACAACGCCTGAGGGTTTGGATCGATGGATGACGCGCTTCTTCCATGTTTCCATCGCGCTGGCCATGACCTGGGCAGTGGTCCGTGTGGTGGACACCCTGCTCGGGGCCTTGCGCCGGAGCCGGGTGGAGCGCGGAGACGACCATCAGGCTGCGCAGTTCATTCCGGCGGTACGCAGTTCGATCAAGGTGCTGATCTGGGGTTTGGGTGCCGTGGTGGCCCTGAACAACGCCGGGTATGATGTGGGTGCACTGCTGGCCGGCATCGGGATCGGCGGTCTGGCCTTGGCCATGGCGGCGAAGGATACGTTGGCCAACATCTTCGGAGGAGTGACGGTGTTCACGGACAAGCCATTCCGGGTGGGTGATCGGATCCGCCTGAGCGGGTACGACGGTACGGTGGAGGAAGTGGGACTGCGCAGCACCCGGATCCGCACGCTGGAAGGGCCGATGCTGGTGGTGCCGAACATCAAATTCACGGATAGCATCCTGGAGAACGTGAGTCAAGAACCCTCGCGCCGAGTGCGGCATGAGCTGGGTTTGGTGTACGATACCTCCAAGGAGAAGATGCAGGAGGCCATTGCCATTCTCGGCGCGATCGTACGGGAGCATCGCGAGGATCTGGAAGTGGAGCATGTGGCCTACTTCAACGCCTTCAAGGATTCGTCATTGAACATCGTATTCGTGTACCATATCCGCAATGGCAAGGCCCTGTTCGATGTGCAGACCAAGATCCACCTGGAGGTCTTGTCCCGATTCCGGAGCGCTGGTCTGGAATTCGCCTATCCGACCCAGGTGCAGATCGGGGTGGACGGCGGGAAATGACCCCTTATGGGGCGTGGAACCGGGATCAGCCCTTCTTGGTTCGCTTCTTCCTGCGCTCCTCCCGTTCGGATCGGCGCTGTTCCTCGCGTTCGATCGCGGCCTTTCGGCGCGCCAGGACCTCGGGATCGAGGACATCGCCCACGTTATCCATTTGCCGGAGCACCCACTGCTGCCGGCCGCGGATATAACCAGATGGGTTGCTGCAACTGAAGCGGCGAGGTGCAGGCAACGTGGCGGTGATGAGGGCGGCCTGCTGGCGGGTGAGCTTGGATGCAGGTCTACTGAAACAGCGCTGTGCGGCGGCCTCGGCACCGAACACACCCTTGCCCATTTCCGCGACATTGAGATAGACCTCGAGGATACGCTCCTTGGTCCAGATCAATTCGATGAGGATGGTGAACCAGGCCTCCAGGCCCTTCCGGACGTAGGTTCGGCCGGGCCACAGGAACACGTTCTTGGCGGTCTGCTGGCTGATGGTGCTTCCGCCCTTGATGCGCTTGGCGTTCTTGTTCCGTTGGTACGCGCGCTGCATGGCCTCCCAAGAGAACCCGGAGTGTGTCATGAACCGCTGGTCTTCGGAGGCGATGACGCTCAGTGGCATGTTCCGCGAGATGTCGGCAAGGTCCACCTGAACGCGGCTAAAGGATGGCTGCTCCCGTGCCTGTTGGGCCATGACCCACGTGACCGGCGGGCCCACCAGACCAAGCAAGGCGGTCCAGAGGATGGTGACGACCAGGAACCAGAAGACTGACACACCGATCCAACGAAAGGTGACGCGCACAACAGCCATGGTGCAAAAGAACGATACGTCGGTTCAACCCTGGCATCGATGAATGGATGGGGTTTCGTGGATCGAACCAAGCCGGTGGTGGGCGACCGCAAACGACCGCTGAGCGGCCCTACCCCACCCCGTTGATCGGCCCGGCCAACGAGCAGCGTTGCTCCGCCGCCCCTTGCCCATCGGTGGGGCCACCGGCCATGACGCGCCTCACTCGGACCGCATGTTCCTGAACTTGAGATAATAGAGCACTTGGGAGAGCCCGCCGAAGATGGCGGCACCCACCAGCGGGGGGAGTACGGATCCACCTTCATCCGTAGGGTTCATAACATGCTCTTTGAACAGCCAGCCGAGCATGAGCCCGATGCCGATACCCATCCACAGCAAGCCGTTGCGCAAGGTCTTGTGGGGTTCTGGGTCTGAACGGAACGTCTCTGGTGTGAGCCCCTTGTCGATCATGCTCATCCGTTCGCGATGCCTGGCGGAATAGATGATGTAGACGATGCCGAACGCCGAAAGCACGGGTACCACGATCGCTACGATGGGGATGAGGATGTCTTCCATGGGTTCTATGGTGTGTTTGGTTGCCGGTTCGAGTTGGTGGGCATCGGAAAGGATGCCTGTTCCATCTGACGCCGCCATCGGCTTGCCGGTTACGATCCCTGTTCGCCGCTCATCCTTGATCCTTTGGAAAAGGTACCGGCCGAATATCACTTTGTAACCGGAGCCCCTTCCACCCACGTCCAATAGCCATCTTGCCGTGGACCACTCCGAGCTCATCTCCAGGATCCTGCAAGGCGACAGCCATGCCTACGCGGACCTGGTGCGTACCTACCAACGGATGGTGTACACGGTATGCCACCGGATACTGCGCAACGCACAGGATGCCGAGGAGGCCACCCAGGACACTTTCGTGAAGGCATATCAGCACCTTGCCGGATTCGGAGGGAACGCCAAGTTCAGCACCTGGTTGTACAGCATAGCCTTCCGAACGGCGGTGAGTCATGGGCGTAAGCATCGTCAGCACACGCTTTCCGTGGATGAACTGGTCCACCACCCCGATGCTGGAACCGGGAGCCGCACGGATGATGGCACCCACCAAGCCGACATGAGACGGCAATTGGACCGTGCTTTGGCAGCATTGTCCGCCGAGGATGCCGCTATCCTCAGCTTCTTCTACTTGGAGGAGATGAGCGTGGAGGAGATCGTAACCGCCACCGGGTTGGCCGCGTCGAACGTGAAGGTGAAGCTGCACCGTGGGCGCAAGAAACTGTTGGACGTATTGAACACCGAACTTCGCGGAGAGGCCCGCACCTTACTCACCGATCATGCCTGAACGGAACGAACAGCAGCCAACGCAAAGCACGGACCAGGACCTGTGCAAGCTATTCCAAACGGCGGGGCATCATGCACCAGGCTCCGACCTAACGGCGCGCATCATGGCACGGGTGGCGGTCACGCCCCTCTTCCGCCCCAAGGTCATTCGGCCATTGATCGGCCAACGGACCTGGGTGGTGATGGCCGTGGCCCTGGTCGGCCTCCTGGCCCTCACACTGATCGTTGGTGTTACCACACCCGTGGAGCCCCATACGGCCCTATCCATCTACACCGCACGATTCCGCGGTCTGCTCTCGTCCAATGGCTCGTGGGCTATGTGGATGATCGGTGCTTCGGTCTGTGCACTGCTGCTGACGATCCTGGACCGGCTGTTGGAAAAACGATGGGCGAACGTGAAGGGGTGAGCGGAGAAGAGAGGAAGAGATGTCTCGTCCTGAAAAAGCCACGCAACTTCTGCCGCTATTGAATGTCCAAACGGCAAAGATCGTGGACCGAACCATTCAGAGCAGCCCCTTCGCCGCGTTCAGTGCAGCATCGTAATCGGGCTCGCTGCCGAGCTCGGGGGTGAGTTCATGGTAGCGGATGATGCCCTCCCGATCGATCACCCATACGGCACGGGCGGTCACGGCTTGCATGGGGCCTTCGGCGATCGCAGCACCCCACTTCTCACTGAGGTCGCGGAAACGGAAGTCGCTTGCAGACTCCACGTTAGTGATGCCTTCGGTGTCGCAGAAGCGCTTCATGGCGAAGGGCAGATCCATGCTCATCACGAGCACCTTGGCGCCGAGGCCTACGGCCTTCTGGTTGAAAGTGCGCGTTTCGGTGGCACAAACGCCGGTATCGAGGCTGGGCACGGAAAGCAGAATCACCACATCCCCTTTCAGCGAGGCGAGGTCGGCGTTGCTGCGGTCCTGTTTCACATAGCGGAGCTGAGGGGCGGCGGTGCCCACTTGGGGCAGGGTGCCGATGGTGCTTGGTTGAGGCATGAGTTAGAGCAAGCCCGTGAAGGGCATGGCGATATGGATAGCGGACTGGTTTAGCGTTGTGCCATCGCCTTGGGCACGGCCTCTTCATAGACCTTGCGCACATCGTCGATGGTGCCGAACGGTGCATCGTCCACACTGATCTTGCCTTTGGTGACATGGCCGAGCAAGATGCACGGCACCCGGCTGGCTTGCATCAGATCGAGGAAGGCGGTCTCCTGTTCGTCGTTCACGGCCACCACGGCGCGGCCCTGACCTTCGCCGAAGAGGAAGGCATCTTCGCGGATCTCGCTGTCGGTGATCACATCGAACCCGAGACCACGCGGCATGGCCATTTCGACCAAGGTGGTCCATAAGCCGCCATCGCTGATGTCGTGGGCCGCATTGATCACGCCTTTGCGGATCAGGATGAGCAGCATGGTGTGCAGTCGGCTTTCCTCTTCGATATCGAAATAGGGTGCCGGACTACGCTCGATCTTGTGAATGCGCGTGAGGTACTCACTGCAAGCGATGTCGTCGGTAGAGTTACCGAGGAGGTAGATCAGGTCGCCCTTCTGCTTGAAATCGAGGCTCATACGGCGGCTGATATCCGGCACGATGCCCACCATGCCGATCGTGGGCGTGGGGAACACCGGGATGTTGCGCTGTTCGGTGACGGTGTGGTTGTAGAAGCTCACGTTACCGCCAGTGACCGGTGTATCATAGGCGCGACAAGCATCGCCCATGCCCTTGATCGCTTGCGCGAACTGCCAATACACCTCGGGATCGTACGGATTGCCGAAGTTGAGGCAGTTGGTAACGCCGCAGGGTTCGCCGCCGGTGCAGGC
>JADLAI010000095.1 GCA_020848295.1 Flavobacteriales bacterium | reverse complement strand
GGGCATCTACATCCGCGAGGAGAAGCTGGGCATCCGCCTGGAGAACAACATCCTGGTGACACGCGACAAGCCGATCGACCTGTTCAAGGACATCCCTGTGGAGGCCGATGCGGTGGAGGAGATGATGAACAGGAAGAGTGCCACGGCTCGGACCAAAGCGTGATGCAGCGGTGCAAGGGATCCGTTCCGGGAAAAGGTGCGTGCCGATCCCCGGCACGCGCGTGAACCCACCCTACTCCTTCACGATCCGAATAACACGGTCTCCGAGCCGGCCGATATAGATCCCGCGGGCCAAGGTGCTCACGTCCAGACGACCATCCCTCGCCTCACCCTGAGGCAAGGGGACCCTACGCCCTCCGGCATCGTGGATCACCAGATCCCGCAACGAACCCTCGTATCCTTTGATGCTCACGTGATCATGCGCCGGATTCGGATAGACCGTCCATTCCTCGTGCTCCACCATCACGGCTTGGACCTCCGAATAGGTCGAGCTGCCGTCCAGATCCACCTGTTTCAAGCGGTAGTAATTCAGTCCGGGTGCCGGTTGGTGATCAACGAGGGTATAGGTGTGGGTGATCTCGGCGTTGCCTTGTCCGGCCATTTCACCGATCCGCTCGAACAGGATCCCATCGATGGAACGCTCCACCTCGAAGTGGTCATTGTTCCGTTCGGTCGCCGTGGCCCATTGGGTGGCCACCTCGGCAAGAGGGATCAACTCCGCCTTGAAGTACAGCAACTCCACCGGCAGTGGTGTGGCCGATGACGTGGATGCGATCGTGATGTACCGGGTGGCGTTCGCCGGGATGAGCGTGGTGGAGATGCCCGTGACCGATACCACCCCTCCGGAATAGGTGAAGGTGAGGCCCTGTGGTGTACCGTTCACACTGGCGTTGGAGAAGTCCCCATCATCATCCACCAGAAGGCAGAGGTCGCTCGCAATGATCGGCGATGTGTTCAACCGGAAGTTCATGCCGAACGTGCCGGTGTAGGCGGTATTCGTCACCTTCCACTCCCGCGCGATGCGACTGTACAGACCGCCGCCGCTCGGCACCTCGAAAGCGGTACCCGCACTGGAACGCATGGCCGCGCCGTTGTGACCAACGACCACGGAACGGAGATTGCCACCCATGGAGGACGAATTGCCCGCATTGGTCGAGGCCAGGCTGCCGATGTGGATGCGCGTGCTGTCGTCCTGCTGCCGCGATTGTTTCTGCTCGATCGCTTGGCCGTCATCCCGGATCACCCCGATGATGTCATTCGTGTAGCCACCGCTGAGGGCGAAGATGTTCGTGCCTGCACTGTTGAAATAATCGTGTCCGGAGAGCGTAACGGAATACTTCAGCGCGAGGTAGGTCTCGATCCGTTCGTGCATGGCCTGGCTCACCGATCCAGTGTACAGGATGAATTCCATGGCATCACCCCCGAATGGCTCGTCGGTGGCATCGGTGGTCACCAGTTCATTGTCGCCGATCTGGGCGATGCTGTTGTTCGCCGTGATGGGCGTGCGGGTGGTCCGCGATACGCTGGCCGCACCGTTGCAGAAGGCTTGTACCACGTTCGCGCTCGACGGTGATCCACCGAATATGCCGGCGTTGTCCGATTTCACGGCGATGATGTTCGTGCGCCCAATGGGCAAGGCCGTGTTGGTGCTCGGGGTGACCCTGTTGCTGGTGGATATCACGTCGCAGTCGAAGTCAGCGGACCCGCCATAGTTCATGGAGAGGGAGACCCGATTGAGGCCGTTGTTCCCACCAGCGGTGAACAACCAGTCGAAGTTGGAAGCACTGTTGTCATGGTACACCGCGTACAAATTCAACTTGTTGTACGTGGTCCCGTTCACGAGGACGCCCGTCCCGCTGCTGCGCTGCAAGTAGTGATCACTGAACCGGAGCGAGGGGTTGTAGTTGCAGTGGACCGAACCTGACCCATCGTACCAGGTAGGCCGCTGGCTGGAGGAGGACTGGGTCATATTGAGGTTATTGCCCGATCTGTCGTTCCACTGCCGCACCGTTTGTCCGTTGGTGCAAAGTGTACTTCCCCCGTCGCGATAGGCACTCGAATTCGCCTTGTACCAGGCACGCAAATTGGTCGCATAACCACCTGGGCTCTGTGCCAAGGCATAGGTTGTGAGGGTGACACAGAAGCCGAGCACGGAGGACCGGAAGGATCGGAACATCGGGCGAATTGGATGGTTGGGCCTTCCAACGTGGAAAACGACCCAGGGTTCCTACAGGAATACTTTTTGTTGGAATGATCCGTGGTGCCTCGTCGCAAGCGGTTCAGCCCACCTTGCGCAACTGGAAAGGCTTCACGGTGGAGACCTCCCCGTCAAGCACC
The DNA here is from genome assembly GCA_020848295.1 of Flavobacteriales bacterium. Taxonomy (GTDB): domain Bacteria; phylum Bacteroidota; class Bacteroidia; order Flavobacteriales_F; family PHOS-HE28; genus PHOS-HE28. The sequence continues at coordinate 23,139 of JADLAI010000095.1, read as the reverse complement.
ATCAGGTAATAGTCGTCCCCATCCAGATCGGTGATGCGCACACGGGTAACAGGACCGCTCACTTGGCCGGTCTTCACCACATGGCCGTGACCGTCGCAGATGTCGAACAGTGCTTCGCGTGTGCCTGGTTCGTAATCGAACATGAGCAATCGTTCGATCTGGTCCACACGTACACGGATCTGGTTGGATGGAGCGGTCATGGAGCGAATGTTCGCCCCGTTATACGCGATGCCCGGCCGTATGGTTGCACCCCTTCGGAAAGCAAGGTCCGGGCCACGCCACCGCGACCCGGACCTCACACCCCAACCAAACTCCATTCTCCGATCCTTGCCCAACCCCATCCGCTATGTTCGCATCGGGGGTTCGGACCTTCACCTTCCGAAAGCTATAGCACCGCGCGACCGTTCCATACCCAGGAACGAGCAACGGTACTACGACCATGGTCAGCGGTCGGACCCTCGTTCCAAGTGGGCCATCCGAGGGTCGCCGGGAACTTGAACCGAACCAACCGACCCTTTCCGTTCTCCCGATCAAGCGCACCGTTGGCTGGGATCCGCTCCCCGGGGTCAGGACACACCCTATCTTTTCACCCAACAGATGACCATGGCACTGCGTGTACTGATCGTGGATGATGAGGCCGATGCAAGGGAGAACCTGCAGCTGATGCTGGACGAGCATTGCCCGGAGGTGCAGGTGGTAGGCCAGGCCGGCAGTGCCGCTGAGGCACGCGAGAAGATCGGCAGCCTGCAACCCAATGCCCTCTTCCTGGACATCAAGATGCCGGGGGAGGATGGTTTCGCCCTGTTGGCCTCCGTTGCGGAGCTGGACCTGCCAGTGGTATTCGTGACGGCCTACGACGAATACGCCCTGAAGGCGTTCCAACAGAACGCCCTGGATTACCTGGAGAAACCCGTGGACGTGGACGCCTTGCAACGTGCGGTGCGGAAGCTCGCACGGCAGACCGACGAGATCGGTGGGCCGCAGCCCTCGGCCATCGCAGCGCTCATGAAGGATCCCGCCTCGCCACTCAGCTCGCGCGTGGCCGTGCCGGGCAGGGAGGGGTTGGTATTGCTCCGGCACGAGGATATCCTGTACCTGGAGGCCAACGACAGCTACACCACCATCCACCTGAAGGATGGGAAACGCTCGGTCAGCAGCAAACACATCCGCGTATTCGAAACGAACCTGGACCCCAAGACCTTCTTCCGGGTACACAAGTCGTACATCATCAACCTGGCCCACCTGAAGGGGTTCAACCGCACCGAGGGCAACATGGCCGTGCTCGACAGTGGCGCCCTCATCCCCGTTTCAAGGCGGCGGCTGCCCGATTTCCTTGGGCTGATCAATACCTTTTAGTGAGCTTCGGGGTCGATGGTGCGTACCCATTCCTTCGCAGCGGTCCTCGCGCTCCTTCCACTGGGCCTACTGGCGCAGCAACATAGCTTCAAGCAGCTTTCCACCAAGGATGGGCTTGCCCAGAGCCAGGTGCGCACCATGATGCAGGACGCGCAAGGCTACCTCTGGTTCGGTACGCTCGGTGGCGCCAGTCGCTTCGATGGGCAGGAGTTCACGAGCTACGCCGTGTCCGATGGCCTGCCCGACCCCCAGGTGAGCAGCATTGTACGCGAGACCTCCGGCGCATTGCTCTTCGCGGCCGGAAACCACGTAGCCACCTGGAACGGGCGCGGATTCAATGCGGTGCCTCTACCACCCGAAAGCAAGGGCGCCCGGATCATGGCCATGGCCGCCGGTACGGAATGCCAGTACGTCGGCACTGATGGCGGTGGCATGTTCGTGCGCACCGCCGCAGGCATCAAGCCACTGGAAGGTTACCCATCGGACACGGCCACCCACGTGCGTTCGATCGCGCTGCTGCGGGATGGCCGCCTGTTGATCGGTCTACGCTCCGGGCTCTTGCTCTGGGATGCGGGCAAATGCACCGCCGTAGCCGTGGGCAATACCGAAGTCAAGACGATCAATGCCCTGGCCGAGGGTGCGGATGGTAGCTGGTGGGTGGGGACCGCAATGGACGGCCTGTACCACATACGCCCCGATGGGACCACCCAGGAGTATGATGAAGAGCACGGTCTGCTCCGGAACAACGTCCGGTGCCTGATGATCGATGATCGCGGCCGCCTCTGGGTGGGCACCAAATTCGGCCTGAACCTTTTGGACAACGGCAAACTCCGGGTCTTCACCATACACCAGGGCATGCCGAACGACAATATCTGGTGCGCCTTCCAGGACAACGAAGGGGGCCTGTGGTTCGGCACCGATGGGGCGGGGGCACTGCAATACGCCGGCGACCGGTTCATCACCTTCACCATGCGCGATGGCATGTGCAGCGATCTGGTGATGAACATCACCGCCGATGCACAGGGAGACCTGTGGCTGGGTACCTATGACAACGGGATCTGCCGCATGGATGGTATGGCCCTGGTCTCCACCCTGGACGGCTTGCCGAACAATACCATCTGGTCCGGGTTACGCGACCGCCATGGTGGCCTCTGGTTCGGCACCAGTGCCGGCCCGGTACTCCTGGTGAACGGTATCGTGCAGGAACTCCCTGCCGCAGCGGTGGAACATGGACAGCCAGTGCTCTCGTTATGCGAAGCCACCGATGGCACCATCTGGTGTGGTATGCGCGAAGGGCTCCTCGGCATTCGGCCCGATCGGTCGGTGGTCCACCACGCTTCGGGCCCCGAGGGCCCCGGACGTTCCATCCGTGGGCTCTGGCAAGACCAGCGGGGCGACCTCTGGATGGCGACGGACAATGGCCTGTTCCGCATGGATGCCGACGGATTCGATCGATGGACCACGGCAGATGGCCTTGGCGACAATACCGTTCAGTGCCTGCTTGCCGATGTACAGCACCGGCTTTGGATCGGTACGGCCAATGGGCTTTCCTGCATGGAAGGCGATACCCTGCGCACCATCAGGCTCGCGACGGACCTCGGCAGCAATTTCCTGGACCTGCTCGTGGCCGATGGCACGGGCCGTATCTGGGCCGGCACCAACAATGGGCTCTATGTCTTCCATCCGGATAGCCTGCTGCACCGGGCCACAGCGGCGCAACATTTCACCATGAACGACGGGCTGCGCGGCCTGGAGTTCAACCTGAACGCCGCCCTGCTCGATCGCGGACGGCTTTTCATGGGCTCTTCCGCCGGTCTGGTGTACCACGACCTGAAGGGCGACCTGCACCGGCGTGAACCGTCCCCACCACCTGCGCGCATCACCGCGATCCGTTCCTTCCTGCAACCCACCGACTGGTCCACACGCAGCGCCGGTACGGATGCGGATGGCCTGCCGATCGGCCTGCGGTTGGATCATCGCCGCAACCACCTGACCTTCGATTACCTGGCCATCAGTTTGCGCGATCCGGACAAGGTGCTGTACCGCTATCGGCTCATCGGCTTCGATCAGGACTGGTTGCCACCCACCGATGCCCGCTTCGCCAGCTACAGCAACCTCTCCCACGGCACCTACGTGTTCGAGGTGATCGCCTCCATCGGCGATGATCGATGGAGCAAGGCCGCATCGGTCCGGTTCGAGATCCTGCCCCCCTTCTGGTCGCGTTGGTGGTTCTTCGCCCTTTGTGGCCTGGCCCTGGTCGGGATCATCGCCGGTATCCTCCGCTTCCGCACCCTGCGCCGCGAACGACGTGACCGAACCCGCCAACTCCTGCTCCGATCACGCATGCTCCAATTGGAACAGCAATCGTTGAACGCCAACATGAACCGCCACTTCGTGTTCAATGCGCTCAACAGCATTCAGTACCACATCAACAAACAGGACCGTACCACTGCCAGCCGTTACCTGACCAGCTTCGCCAAGTTGATCCGGATGAATTTGGATGCCAGCCAATTGGACACCACCACCCTGGCCGAGGAACTGGAACGGCTCGAACTGTACCTCCAACTGGAGCACATGCGTTTCAAGGATAAATTCGAATACCGGATCGAAGTGGAACCCGGCGTGAACGTGAGCGAGGCGAAACTGCCGGCCATGATGCTGCAACCCTACGTGGAGAACAGCATCTGGCATGGTATCCTTCCGATGGCGGGTACCGGCATCGTGCGCATCGAGGTGAAGCAAGCCCCCGAGGATCGGATCGAGGTGCGGATCATGGACAATGGCATCGGGGTCCAGCAGAGCATGGAGAACAAGTCCGTTCCTGGCGACCATATCAGCCGCGGGATCGAGATCACAAAAGGCCGAGCAGACGTACTTAGACGGCTGGACCTCAATGATATACGCATCACCGGACCGGAGGACATCCAAGAGCCCGGAACGGGGCGTTCCTTAGGTACACAGGTACTGGTCTCCCTTTCGATGACCGATCGCCCAATAGGCGCCCGGCGGGAAAAGGGCACCGAAGACTTGCGATCGGGCGTTGGTGGATCTACCTTTGATAACCCGTAGTGGTATGAGACCTTCTCCTAAGTTCCTCCTGTTCGCCGTCGCGGCGTTGTTCCTGGCGTCCTGCTCCAAGGAGGACATCGCCTGCCCAAGAACGGAGGATGAACCCAGCACCACCTCCGGTGTGGCCAAGAACCACGGGGTTCCCACGGTTGTCGATGGATCGAGCAGTGCCCCGCAAGCAGGTGCTGCGAGCACCCCTTCCACCTCAACCGGGAACGCGGGAGGGATCAGTGACGATGGGGACGACATCTCCGACAGCGAGAAGTCGCGCAAGAAGCGCCATTAAGCCGTTCGGTTGAGGACATCCTTGGAAGGTGCTTACGCTCCTTCACGGACCAACCGTGGTCAACGGCCGAGCAGCGCATCCCAACCCTGCGCACGCAACGCGTGGATCCCACCCTGCTTGTCCACCAACACCTGGCCTGCTGCCGCGTCGGTCATGTGGCCGATGATGGTCAGGCTCGGATTGCCCTTGATCCTCTCGTGGTCCGCTTGTGCGATCGTGAATAGCAACTCGTAGTCCTCACCGCCATTGAGCGCGCAGGTCGTGGGATCGAGGCCGAAGTCGCGTGCCGTGGCGTAGGTCGCCGGGTCGATGGGTAGCTTCTCGTCGTGGATCCGTACGCCCAGTCCCGAACTCCGCGCGATATGCAGGGCCTCGCTGGCCAGTCCATCGCTCACGTCGATCATGCTCGTCGGTCGCACATCCAACTTCTTCAACAGGTCGATGATATCCCGGCGTGCCTCGGGCTTCAGCTGTCGTTCGAGGATGTAATCGTGGCCTTCCAGGTCCGGCTGGGCTCCGGAGTCCTGGAAAACCGCCTTCTCGCGCTCGAGGATCTGCAGGCCCATGTAGGCGCCACCCAGATCACCGCTCACCACCAGGAGGTCATTCTCCCGTGCGCCACTGCGGTACACCACCTGGTCCTTCGCCACCGCCCCGATCGCGGTCACGGAGATCACCAGCCCACTTTGGGAAGAGGTGGTATCCCCGCCCACCAGATCCACCCCGTAATGGCGACAGGCCAGCAACATGCCCTCGTACAACTCATCCACCGCCTCCACAGGGAACCGGTTGCTCAACGCCAACCCCACCACCACTTGTTTCGGGGTTGCGTTCATCGCGTACACATCGCTCAGATTCACCACGATGCTCTTGTAGCCCAAGTGGCGAAGCGGCACATAGCCCAGGTCGAAATGGACCCGCTCCACGAGCATGTCCGTGGTCACCACCTGGTGCAGGCCTTCGGGATCGATCACCGCACTATCGTCGCCGATGCCCTTTACCGTTCCGGGTACGACACAGTGGATCCGGGAGGCGAGCCGGTCGATCAGGCCGAACTCCCCCAAGGTGGATAATTCGGTCCGGGTGCTGGGTTCCGTCATGCCGCGAAACTACCCCGGCCGTCGGCGCGGACCGAATTCCCTCGCATGATCGGGGGAGAAAAGGCCAATTGCCCGTACCTTTGACAACCGTTTCATTTAGACCCATTCTAAATAAAGGCCAGATGATCAAGGTCTCCGAAACCGCCAGAACCGAAGTGAACAAACTGCTTGGCACCGAGGGTCGTGGGCCGAACCACTTTGTGCGCGTGGGCGTGAAAGGTGGCGGCTGCTCCGGCCTCATGTACGACCTCATCTTCGACGACCAGATGAAGGAGGGCGACAAGGTGTTCGAGGACAACGGCGTGAAGGTGGTGGTGGACAAGAAGAGCCTGCTCTACCTGCTGGGCACCACGCTCGATTTCAGCGGGGGCCTCAACGGAAAAGGCTTTCAGTTCGTGAACCCCAACGCGAACAGGACCTGCGGCTGTGGGGAGAGTTTTTCGATATGAATGGGTACAGTAGTGAGAATGGTGAAAATGGAGAGAAAGTGAAATGCCCTGGACGATGATCAACACCTGTAACCTGTAGTCCCACTTTCTCACCGCCTTCACCACCCTCACCATTCTCACCCGCATCCCTATGTCACAGGACACCGACGATATTCTCCGCGAGGTCACCGAGAAGGAATACGCCTACGGCTTCGTCACCAACATCGAGAGTGAACTGGCCCCCAAGGGCCTGAACGAGGATACCGTCCGCTTCATCAGCACCAAGAAGAACGAGCCCGAATGGCTGTTGGAATGGCGGCTTGAAGCCTTCCGTGGATGGTTGAAGATGACCGAGCCCACCTGGGGCCTGCTCAAATACCCCGCGATCGACTTCCAGGACGCCCACTACTACAGCGCACCCAAGAAGAAGCCGCAGCTCAATAGCCTGGACGAGGCCGACCCCGAACTGATCAAGACCTTCGAGAAGTTGGGCATCTCCCTACAGGAACAGAAGCGCCTGGCCGGCGTGGCCGTGGACGTGGTGTTCGACAGCGTGAGCGTGAAGACCACCTTCCAGGCGACCCTGAAGGAGAAGGGCATCATCTTCTGCAGCTTCAGTGATGCGGTGAAAGAACATCCGGACCTGGTGCGCAAGTACCTGGGCACGGTGGTACCGCGCACGGACAACTTCTATGCCGCACTCAACAGCGCCGTGTTCAGCGACGGCAGCTTCTGCTACATCCCACCGGGGGTGCGTTGCCCCATGGAACTGAGCACCTACTTCCGTATCAATTCCGCCAATACCGGCCAGTTCGAGCGCACCCTGCTCATTGCCGACGAAGGCAGCTACGAGAGCTACCTGGAAGGCTGCACCGCCCCCATGCGCGACGAGAACCAGCTGCATGCCGCCGTGGTGGAGCTGGTGGCCATGAAGGATGCCGAGCTCAAGTACAGCACCGTGCAGAACTGGTACCCCGGCGACGAGAACGGCGTGGGCGGCGTGTACAACTTCGTGACCAAGCGCGGCCTGTGCCTGGGCGAGCGCAGCAAGATCAGCTGGACGCAGGTGGAGACCGGCAGCGCCATCACCTGGAAGTACCCCAGCTGCGTGCTCAAGGGCGACCACAGCATAGGCGAGTTCTACAGCGTGGCCCTCACCAAGCATCACCAGCAGGCCGATACCGGCACCAAGATGACCCACATCGGCAAGGGCACCAAGAGCACCATCGTGAGCAAGGGGATCAGTGCAGGGCGCAGCAATAACAGCTACCGCGGCCTGGTGAAGATCGGCCGGGGCGCGAAAGGCGCACGCAACTTCAGCCAGTGCGATTCCCTGCTGCTCGGCGACCGTTGCGGTGCGCACACCTTCCCCTATATCGAGAGCGAGAACCCCAGTGCGATGGTGGAGCACGAGGCCACTACAAGCAAGATCGGCGAAGACCAGATCTTCTACCTCAACCAACGCGGGATCGAGACCGAGAAGGCCGTGAGCCTGATCGTGAACGGGTATTGCAAGGAGGTACTGAACCAGCTGCCGATGGAGTTCGCGGTGGAGGCGCAGAAGCTTCTTGCTGTTTCATTAGAAGGGAGCGTAGGATGATTTCTAATTGCTGATTGCTGATTCCATTGCCAACTCACCCCACCACGACCCGAATCAGCGATCAGGAATCGTTCAATCAGAAATTCAACCATGGCAACGATCACCACTTTCGAGGAACTCGGGATCTGGCAGAAGGCACGCGAGCTCTGCAAGGATGTTTGGGCGTTGACGCAGAAGGGTTCCTTTTCAAGGGACTTCGGCTTGAAGGACCAGATCAATCGCTCTTCAGGTTCCTGCATGGACAACATCGCAGAAGGATTCGAGCGGGACGGTAACAAGGAGTTCGGACAGTTCCTTTCCATTTCCAAGGGCTCAGTCGGTGAAACCCGCTCCCAGATGTACCGCGCCCTGGACCGGGGTCACGTAACCCAGGACGAGTTCGACAAGGTCTTCTTCAAGTGCAAGGACACCAGCAAGGACATCGGCAATTTCATGCGCTACCTGCGCTCCACGGACATCAAAGGCAACAAGTTCCCGCGCAAGCTTTCGACAGTAATAGATCAGAAATCAGCAATCAGCAATGCTCCGGATCAGTAATCTCTCCGCCCGCATCGAGGGCAAAGACATCCTGAAGGGACTGGACCTCGATGTCAAACCTGGCGAGGTACACGCCATCATGGGCCCCAACGGCAGTGGCAAAAGCACCCTGGCCAACGTACTGGCGGGACGCGAAGAGTACGAGATCACCGAAGGTTCCGTGACCTACCTCGGCGAGGACCTGTTGGAACTGGCCCCCGAAGAGCGCGCTTGGAAAGGCATCTTCCTCGCCTTCCAATACCCGGTGGAGATACCCGGCGTGAGCAACATGAACTTTCTGCGCACGGCACTGAACGAGACGCGCAAGGCGAACGGTCTTGCGGAACTCAGCGGCAAGGACTTCCTGACGCTGGTGCGTGAACGCGCGAAGCTCGTGGAAATGGATGCCGAACTGATGAACCGCAACCTCAACGTGGGCTTCAGCGGTGGCGAGAAGAAACGCAACGAGATCTTCCAGATGGCGATGCTCGAACCCAGGCTCGGCATCCTGGATGAGACCGACAGCGGCCTGGACATCGACGCGTTGCGCATCGTGGCGGGCGGCGTGAACAAACTGCGCACGAAGGACAACGCCTTCATCGTGGTAACGCACTACCAGCGCCTGCTCGATCACATCGTGCCTGACTTTGTACACGTGATGGCCGATGGCCGCATCATCAAGAGCGGGCCGAAGGAGCTTGCCCTGGAGCTGGAAGAGAAGGGCTACGATTGGGTGAAAGAGCACGCATGATGAGCACGATCACCGCCACCGACCCCAAAGCCAGCGTGCTCCCGCTGCTGGAAGGCTCCATCTGGCCTGGTGCGGCCGAAGCCTTGGCACACGTGTACGCCCTTCCTGTGCCCAACAGCAGGACCGAAGCGTGGAAGTACACCCGCGTGGGCAGGCTGTTCAACCAGCCGTATGCCACCTCCAACGGCAAGGCCAACGTGGCGCTGCCCGCACGCCTTCCCTTTCCCGTCACCCGCGTGGTCTTCGTGAACGGAAACTTCCGCGCGGACCTGAGCGATGAGCTGAAAGGCCAGAAAGGCCTTGTGATCGATAGCTTGAAGAACCACCTCACGCACGGCCCGGTGAAGGAGCACTATGGTACCCTTGCCGCCATGGAGGAGCGCCTCTTCACGGCCATGAACACCGCGGCCCCTACGGATGGCATGATCCTGCTGGTGACCAAGGGCGTGCGGGTGGACAAGCCGATCCACGTCATCCACATCACCACCGCAGGGCGACAGCTGGTACAGCCCCGTGATCTCTTCATGCTCCAGGAGGGTGCCGAAGCCGAGGTGATCATCGAGCATCTTGCGCTGGATGCACCGGAATCCCTGGTGAACAGCGTGCGTGAATGCGTGGTGGGCGATGGTGCACGCCTGAGCATCCACAAGCTGCAGCACGAAGTGAACGGCCCGGCCAACATCAGCTTCGAGGGGGTGCGTGTGGCCGCGAAAGGGCATTACAGCATCAGCACCACCACCCTTGATGGCGCGCTGGTCCGCAACGATGTGAACGTAGCACTGGCCGGTCCCGAGGCGCATGCCGAACTGAACGGCGTGTACCTGCTGAACGGCAGCACGCACTGCGACAACCACACCTACATCGGCCACGACGTGCCGGATTGCACCAGCGATGAATTGTACAAGGGCATCGTGGCGGGCAAGGGCACGGGCGTCTTCAACGGCAAGGTGTATGTGAAGCAGGACGCCCAACGAACACGCGCCTACCAGAGCAACGCCAACATCTTATTGGGCGACGATGCCAAGGTGTACACCAAGCCCGAGCTGGAGATCTATGCCGACGATGTGAAGTGCAGCCATGGCTGCACCATCGGCCGCTTGGATGAGAAGGGCCTGTTCTACCTGCGCTCACGTGGTGTGAGCGAGGCCGAGGCGCGCCGCATGCTCGCCCACGCTTTCATGACCGATGTACTCGAGCGCATCGCGAACGAGGACTGGAGGACGCATCTTGCGTCACTCATCGATGCGAAACTGGAAACGCTGTAATACTTCACCACAGAGGCACAGAAAACACGGAGAAGGACGATGAAGAAGCCATCACTTGCATTCCTCTGTGTCCTCTGTGCCTCTGTGGTGAATCTCATCGTATGAAACCCGCAGCGCTGATACCGGCCTACGACATCGAGGGGATCCGCGCGCAGTTCCCTATCCTGAAGGAGCTGGTGCATGGCAAGCCGCTCGTGTACTTCGACAACGCCGCGACGAGCCAGAAGCCACGGCGCGTGATCAAGGCCGAAAGCGCCTACTACGCCACCATCAATGCCAATGTGCATCGCGGTGTACATACGTTGAGCACCAAGGCCACCGAAGCGCAGGAGGCCGCACGTGAGGCGATCCGCAAGCACATCAATGCGAAGCATGCGCACGAGGTCATCTTCACCAGCGGCACCACGGCAAGCATCAACCTGGCTGCGGCCGGCCTGGGTCAACTCTTGCTGAAGAAGGGCGATGAGGTGGTGATCAGCGGCATGGAGCACCACAGCAACATCGTGCCCTGGCAATTGGCCTGTGAACGATATGGGGCTACGCTCAAAGCCATCCCGATCTCCGACTCTGGGGAATGGGATCTTTCAATTGCTGATTCGCTGATCGCTGATTCGCCGAATTGCAAGATCCTCGCGACCAGCCATGTGAGCAACACGCTCGGCACGATCAACCCGGCGAAGCAACTGATCACCAAAGCGAAGAAGCGCGGCATCGTCACGGTGGTGGATGGTGCACAAGCGATCGCGCACCTCAACGTGAACGTGCAGGACCTGGACTGCGACCTCTATGCCTTCAGTGGGCACAAGGCTTACGGCCCAACGGGCACCGGTGTACTCTACGGTCGCGAAGTGCTGCTGGAACGCATGCCCCCCTGGCAAGGCGGCGGCGAGATGATCGATACAGTGACGCTGGAGAAGAGCACCTGGGCCAAGTTGCCCTTCAAGTTCGAGGCCGGCACGCCGCACATCGCTGGCATCATCGGGCTGGGTGAGGCCATCCGCTGGATGGAGGACTACGACAAGGAGGCCATGGCCACGCACGAACACCTGCTGCTGGAGCATGCCACCAAAGGGCTGCTCACCATCGATGGCCTGCGGATCATCGGCACGGCGAAGGAGAAGGTTGGCGTGATCAGCTTCGCTATTGACGGCGTGCACCACTACGACCTCGGCACCCTGCTCGATCAACAGGGCATCGCCGTTCGCACAGGCCACCACTGCACCCAGCCACTGATGGGCCGCTTCGGCGTGAGCGGAACGACACGGGTGAGCTTCGCATGCTTCAATACTGTAGAGGAGGTGGAGGGGATGGTGGCGGCGACCAGGAAGGCGGTGAAAATGCTCAGGTGAGAATGGTGAAGGTGGAGATAATGGTGAGAAATTGAAATGCAAGCGATCCACGTGCCATGGAGAACATGACGAACGACCCACGGAAGCACGATTGGAACCTGAACGGGCTCTATGAGCTTGGTGAAACGATCTCCGTAGTGGCAGAACCAGATGGTCACAAGGTGACCAACTTCAAGGACCTTTGGGTGTGGAAGACCGGCATGGGGCTGTTGAAGCCCATCTATCAGGTCACCCGCAAGCTCCCCAGGGAAGAACTCTATGGGCTGACCTCCCAGTTACGACGTGCCGCAGTTTCTGTTCCAAGCAACATCGCCGAAGGGTGGGGCAGGAACAAGAAGGGCTACCTACTGCTCGGCATCAGCTACTCACGTGGGTCTTTGCATGAGATCGAAACGCAACTTCTCGCTTGTGTTGAGTTGGACTTTCTCACCCATGAAGACATCCAGCCTCTGTTGGACAAGATCGCCGGGATCAGCACCGGACTTCTCCGGTTCATGAACAACCTCGAATCGAAGCGCTGAGGCCACTTTCTCACCACCCTCACCATTCTCACCTCCCTCACCGTGTCCCTCGCCCAAACCCAACAAGAGCTCATCTCCGAGTTCGCCCTGTTCACCGACTGGCAGGACCGCTACGAGCACTTGATCGAGCTGGGCAAGGACCTGCCTCTGATCGCTCCGGAGCACAAGGTCGATGCGAACCTCGTGCGCGGATGCCAAAGCCGGGTGTGGCTCCATGCGGTACAACAAGGTGATGTCGTTCATTTCACTGCGGACAGCGACGCCATGATCACCAAGGGCATCGTGGCATTGCTTGTGCGCGTGTACACCGGTCGCGCACCGCAGGAGATCCTGAACGCATCCACCGAATTCATCGATCGCATCGGCCTGCGCGCGCATCTGAGCCCCAACCGTGCCAACGGCCTCAGCGCGATGATCGATCAGATGAAACGTTACGCCCTGGCCTTTTCCGCATGAGCTACCCAAGGAATAAAGATGAGGTGGGCGCTCCCTTCGGTCGTGGGGACCGTACCATGTCCTCTGTCCTATGTCCTATGCGGGATGTGATGTGGCCTACGATCGTGCAGTTCTTCATGGGACATAGGACAGCACCCATACCATGACCCCCGACGAAAAACACCAATTGGAGGAGAGCATCATCAATGCGCTCAAGTCCGTGTACGACCCGGAGATCCCCGTGGACATCTACGAGCTGGGCCTGATCTACGATGTGGTGGTCCACGACGACGCCAGTGTGTACATCAAGATGACCCTGACCAGCCCGGCATGCCCCGTGGCAGGGACACTTCCCGGTGAAGTGGAGCAGAAAGCAGCGGGGGTACAGGGCGTGAATGGCGCCAAGGTGGAACTCACCTTCGAGCCACCTTGGGACCGCACCATGATAAGTGAGGCCGCGCAATTGGAGTTGGGATTCATGTGAGCTCGCGTTGTTCGCTGCTGGACGTGTGCCGGCCTTGCCGCTTCAGTCCAGAACAAACCGGAACACTCCTCTTCCGGGCCACCAGGCGGAATACACACCAGGCTGGAGGTCCTCGATCATACATGAACCGGATGCTACAGGGCAGTACCTGACCAACTGGCCGCTTCCTGAAAGGATCCTGATGGGTCCGTGTCCTTGACCTGTTAACGCATTCCAGACCAGCGATCCGTTCTGCAATGACAGGATCAAGTCATTGCTCGCCCTCTCAACAATGCTTGTTGTACACGAATGAAGCAAGGTGTCCGCCACCATGCTCGACGTATCCCCTTCCATGATGTTGAATGTGCCCAGATGGACCATCACCTCTCCTGAGGGTATCGGGACCGCTACCGTTGTCGTCGTCGTGCATCCAAGATCCGGCCAAGGCCCGGAAATGTCGTAGTAAAGGCTGAGGATGGCCGTCGCATCACCAGGAAGGATCTCGAAACCAATGAGCGGCGGGCATGAACTTCCTGCACCGAACGTGAAGAAAACCGAGATCTGCGCGCGGAGGGTGTCACAAGAGGGCTCGATGATCTGAACGGAAACCAACTCCTGGCCGAGTACAGGGAGCACAGGAACGGCGAGCCCGAAGGCGACCAAGCCGAAACGTACTGCCGTTCTCATATCCTATTGACGTAACCCTTGTCGAAAACGCTGCCTGCATGCCGATCTTTGAGCCACGTGCAGGAACAAGGCCCCATCATCAACAAGATCGCGTCGAGCGGGATCCTTACCCTCGACCTGGAGGAGATGTACCCCCAAGGGGAGCGTGTGGTATTCGACCTGGGACCACTGTTGTGGCAGGGCATCGCTTTGAAGGAGGACGACCTTCGCACGTTCTGCAAGACCCACGATTGGTCGCAATACACGGACAAGTTCGTGGCGGTGCATTGTTCCGCGGACGCCATCGTGCCCACCTGGGCCTTCATGCTCGTGGCCACTCACCTGCAACCCTTTGCCGCCTTCGTGACACAGGGCAATGCCGAGCACTTGGAGCGAACCGTCTTCACCCGCTTCGTGCTGCAGCTTGATGTGGAGCCCTACCGCGCCATGCGCGTGATGCTGAAGGGATGCAGCAAACTCCCCGTGCCGCTGAACGCCTACGTGGAACTCAGTGCAAAGCTCCTGCCCGTGGTGAAAGGGCTGATGTTCGGCGAGCCCTGCGGTGCCGTGCCCTTGTACAAGGCGCCCAAACCACAGGCCGGTTCCACTCCCTGATCCGGGACTTACCTTCGACCGGATGCGACGTGCCATCCTATTCGCCATCGCACTCCTCCATTGGGCGGTGCTCACCGCTCAAGAGCGACCGGAACAACGCAGTGAGCATGGTTGGTACCTGAGCCCCCATGGGACGATCCGTATCCTGGTCCTATTCGTGGAGATCGACTTCGATGTGACACCCGGCAAGGACCCACAACCCAATGGCGCGGAGCACTGGCCCAAGGGGAAGTTGCCCACCTGGAAGGACCGTGTCTTCGACCCCTTTCCCATGGCCGTACAACAAGCCGAGGTATCACGGTACTACCAGGACATCTCCCTTGGCAGGTACACGGTGCTCGGAGATCACATCGACACGCTCATCACCCTGAAGGAGAGTGAATATCCGGGCGTACATCAGGCACACTCCATCGGGATCCATGCGGTGAAGGAGGCGAACAAACGCGGAAAGCTGCGTACACGCCATGGTCTTGGGATCTCGGACTTCGACCTTTGGAAGGTGCGCGGCCGGGCCGGGGAGCCGAAGCTGGCCGGACCGGACGACCCGCACAGTTATGACCACGTGATGGTGATCGTGCGGAACAGTGGGCTGGGACATGGGGCCGGTAGCACGGACAGCGGCTCTCCGGGGGAGCTGTATGGCTTCCGCAGCGACACCCAATCCCGCTTCGGAGCCATGTACGCCCTGCCCTTCGAGATCCTCAAGCACGAGTTCAATCACCTGTTGATCGGGGGGAACAATTTCCACAGCGGTGGTGGCAACGCGGCCCAGTTCGAGAGCACCTTCATGCCCTTGCAGGGCGGGTGGAGCATGATGGGTGCCAGCGGCAGCAGCCTGCTCACGTGCAGTGCATGGGATCGCGACCGGATGGGCTGGAGGCCGGATGGTGCCGTGCATCGGATCCGTGCGCGCGATATGGCCGGTAACGAAGTGGATGCCGACCTGGATCCACTGGCAGGAGATACGGGCATCTTCGTCCTGCGCGACTTCGTACCCACCGGTGATGCGCTTCGTATCCGTATGCCCTTCATTCCCGAGGACCGCACACCGCAATGGCTTTGGATCGAGAACCATCAAGGGTCGGCCCGGAATGGGAGTCCTACCGATCGTTTCCACTGGGAAGGCATCAACCCCTGTGTGACCGGTATGGACCCAGGCCTCTTCATGACCATGCAGGTGGGTCGCGAGGACCGCACCGGACCGGCCATCTTCAATGGGTCCGCGGACTACCTGCGGCCTGTGCTGGCGAACGGGAACTACGACCTGCACCTGCGGGGGGACACGCTCCACAATAGCTGCCCGTTCGGCACGAACACACTCTACTTCGTGCGCGACCCTGATCTGGCCAACCCGCTCACCGGGAACCATGAGCAGGAACTACCGGTCCATGACCGGGATCACAACGGTACGGTGCAGCGCACCGAGCACTGGGTGCCGGGAGTACGCACCGAGCGTGGTGAACCCGACGCGGACCTGATCCTCTACGGCAGACCCGATCACGCGTTCCGGATGAACGGTGTGCGCAGCTTGGGGATGTGTACCAACCCGTCCAGTGCGAACATGCTGACCCTTTATAGCACGAACACTCGCGAGACCTACGGCCGGAAGGCGCCGAACGTGCGCACCATCCACCTCAACGGCATCCGGGTGGACCTGCTGGAGATGCGGACCAATGGGGAGGCTGTGGTGCGCATCAGCACCAACGACACCCGCATGGTGAGCGATCAGCGCTGGTGTGCGGACAGCATCACGCTTCCCCCATTACGCGGAACGGACGGACATTCGTTGACCATTACGAGTGGAGTGCACCTGCTGTTGGACCGCTCTCGGACGCCCACGCGCATGTCCGACGCTGACACCAGCGATGGCGGGCCTTGGTTCAGCGACCCGACCACATTCACGGTACAGACCGGTGCATCGGTACTGGTGGAGCCCCGTTCGACCTTGGAGCTGCGGAACAACAGTACCATGCACCTCATGCCCGGTAGTCAGGTCGAGTTCGCCCGCAAGGCACGGCTCATCGTACCTTCCGGATCACGCATCGTGGTGCATGGGGACGCCCGTTTGGAAGGACGTGCGAAGCATTTCCGCAAGGCCCGCAGGCAGGGCCGCATCATAACCCTTCAATAGGCGCGTACGTTCTTGCCTTCGCGGTAGTTGATGAAGGCCCGGTTGACCACCCGGTTGCCTCCGGGGGTCGGGTAGTTGCCGGTGAAGTACCAATCGCCGGTGTGATCCGGACAGGCCGCGTGCAAGCCCTCGATGTCCTGGAACACCAGCCGCACTTCGACACCAAGATCAGGTGGCGTGAGCAGTTCGGCGATCTTGGCGCTGATGCGATCGGCGGTGAAGGGCCGGTAGATGTCCTTCACCACGTTCTCCTGTTCGGCGAGGGGCCTGCCGACCAAGGCAAGCGCCCTGTCGTACACGTCGTCGATGATGTTCTCCTGCTTCGTTTCCTTGAGCAGGGCGATGGCGGCACGGAATGCGGCGAGGTCGCCCATCTTGGCCATGTCGATCCCGTAACAATCGGGGTAGCGGATCTGTGGTGCGCTGCTCACCACTACGATCCGCTTGGGCTCCAACCGGGCAAGCATCCGGAGGATGCTCTGCTTCAAGGTGGTCCCACGCACGATGCTATCGTCGATCACCACCAGGTTGTCCAGCCCCGGACGCACCGTGCCGTAGGTGATGTCGTACACGTGGGCCACCAGGTCGTCGCGTGCATCGTCGGCGGTGATGAAGGTGCGCAGCTTCGCATCCTTGATCGCCACCTTCTCCAAGCGCGGTCGCAGGGCCAGGATGGCTCGAAGGGCGGAGGGGTCCGGCACAGGACCAAGCTCGAGGATGCGGCGTTCCTTGATCACGTTCATCTCATCCTCCACCCCTTTCAACATGCCGTAGCAGGCCACCTCGGCGGTGTTCGGGACGAAACTGAACACGGTATTCTCCAGGTCATGGTCCACCGCATCGAGGATCGCCGGTGTGAGGGACCGACCCAATGCGATGCGCTCGCGGTACACGTCGCGGTCGCTGCCGCGGCTGAAATAGATGCGCTCGAAGCTGCATGCACGTTTCTCCAACGGCTCGCGCACCTTCTCCTCGCTGTACCGACCATCCTTGCGGATGATCAATGCATGGCCCGGAGTGAGTTCATTCACTTCTTCGGTCCGAAGGCCGAAGGCGGTCTGGATCGCAGGGCGTTCGCTGGCCACCACCACCACCTCCTCATCGGCATACCAGAACGCAGGGCGGATCCCCGCTGGATCGCGGAGCACGAAGGCATCGCCGTGGCCCATCATGCCGGCCAGCGCATAACCCCCATCGAAGTCGAGGGCGCTGTTCACCAGGATCTGTCGCACATCGAGCTTCTCGGAGATGACCTGGGTGAGCTGCTTCTCCGAGTAGCCAAGCTGACGATGCACCTGCGCGATGCGGTCGTTCTCCACATCGAGGAAGTGGCCGATCTTCTCCAGCACGGTCATCGTATCGGACCGCTCCTTGGGATGCTGGCCGATGGACACAAGCAGCTCGAACAGTTCATCCACATTGGTCATGTTGAAGTTGCCCGCAACGACCAGGTTCCGCGTCATCCAGTTGTTGAGCCTGCGCCGGGGGTGGCAATTCTCCTCGCCATCCTTACCGAAGGTGGCATACCGCAGGTGACCCAGGAGCACTTCGCCCATGAAAGGCATGTGCTGCTTGAGCAGTGCCGTATCGCCAACCGACCCCGGAACAGTGCGCACCGCCTCGTCGAAGCCCCGATGCACACGCTCGAAGATCTTCTGGATCGCCTGTTTGTCCGTGCTTCGGCTGCGGTCGATGTAGTTGGTGCCCGGCGCCGGGTCCAATTTGATCACCCCGATCCCTGCACCGTCCTGCCCACGGTTATGCTGTTTCTCCATGAGGAGGTACAGCTTGTTGAGGCCGTACATCGGGGTGCCGTAACGCTGGCGATAATGCTCCAGGGGCTTGCGCAGGCGGATCAGGGCGATCCCGCATTCGTGCTTGATGGCGTCGCTCAAGTGGATCCGTGCCGGAGCCGTGGCATTGGGGCCGATGTGGCGCCCCGCTTCTCCTGGCCCCGCAAAGGTAGCTGCCATCGGGGTGGTCGGCCAGTGCGCGGGCAACGGGGGGGCATCGGACCAAGCAACCTTTAGGCCGTAGGTCCTGTCTTTCCGGGGTAACTTGCCCGAAGAAGTGATCCTGGCCGTGCGCTTTGTCCTCCTCTTCATCCTCTGGGCGACCGCTCTACTTGCCAAGGCGGGGTCGTCAGTGGCAAGCCTGACCGAGAACCGCGGGCAATGGCCCGACCAGGTCCTTTACCGGGTTCTGCTGCCCAATGGTGCCCTCTTCGTGGAACGTTCGGCCTTCACGTACGTGCTCCAAAGCGGCGGGGAAGGACACCAGCATGGCGGCACCAAACCGGGCCACCCACATGAGCCGTACCGCAGCCACGCTTTCAGGGTCCACTTCGAGGGGGGTGCTGCGAAGGGTTGGGAGGGTTCGGAACGGGCCACCCATTACGAGAATCATTTCATCGGGAACGACCCGGACCACTGGGGCACCCATTGCCCGGTATATGGCGTGGTGACCCTGTGGGATGTCTGGCCGGGTGTCGACCTACGTGTGGATGGCCGGTACGGGTTGAAGTATGAGTTCATCCTTGCGCCTGGTGCGGATCCCGATCCGATCCGGTTGCGTTATGAAGGGCAGGATGCGCTCGCCCTGGAACAAGATCGGCTCGTGGTGCGCACCACCGCCGGGCAGCTCATCGAGGAGGCCCCGGTCTCCTTTCACACCGATGATCCACGACGCGGTCCTATCGCCACCCGGTTCATGGTAGCGGGTTCCATCGTTTCATTCCACGTGGGCGCCTTTGACCCCGCTCGGCCACTGACGATCGACCCCGAGCTTGCCTTCGCCAGCTACAGCGGTAGTACAGGAAACAACTTCGGCTTCACCGCCACCTACGATGATGACGGGCACCTCTATGGCGCGGGGATCGTGTTCGCTGCGGGATACCCTACCACGTTGGGTGTACTTGATGGCACCTACAACGGCCCGGGACCTGCCAGCGGCCCTACCGTGGACATCGGGGTGAGCAAGTGGTCCCCGGATGGTGCCTCGTTGATCTGGAGCACCTACATCGGAGGCCAACAAAGTGAGGCCCCGCATAGCATGGTGGTGAATGCCA
Organism: Flavobacteriales bacterium; assembly: GCA_020848295.1. GTDB lineage: Bacteria > Bacteroidota > Bacteroidia > Flavobacteriales_F > PHOS-HE28 > PHOS-HE28. Next base: position 3,521 of record JADLAI010000095.1, on the reverse strand, counting down.
ACGATGAGCTTTACATCTTCGGGCATACCGGATCGGCCGACTTCCCGACAACGCCGGGTTGTTTCGACAATGGTTTCAGCGGTGGGCCCGCGTTGATCTATACCGTCGGTTATGGCTTCGACCAGCCGCTTGGCACTGACATGTACGTGGTTCATCTGAACGCCGACGCCAGCGCCTTGATCGGCAGCACGTACGTGGGGGGGGGCGATAACGATGGAGTGAACAACGACCCTGGGCTCGCCCACAACTACGGCGATGCGTTCCGCGGCGAGATCATCGTGGATGCCAGCGGGAACCCGACCGTGGCCAGTACGACCGCAAGCACCGGCCTTCAAACCCTGAATGCTTCCCAAGGCACACACGGAGGCGGGGTCTACGATGGCTACTGCTTCCGGCTGAACCCCGGACTGACCACCCTGCTCTGGGCCACGTATGTGGGCGGCTCCAGTGCCGACGCTGCCTACGGCGCGCAGGTGGCCAGCACTGGTGAGGTCTTCGTTACGGGCGGCACCACGAGCACCGACCTGCCCATGTTCGGCACACCTTTCAGTGCCACCCACAGCGGTGGGATCGATGGATTCATCATGCGCTACGCCGTGAGCGGGTCCGCACTGGGGTCCACCTTCATCGGTACAGCGGCGTATGACCAGTCCTACTTCGTGCAGTTGGACACGGACGACAAGGTGTATGTGGTGGGGCAGAGCGGTGGCAGTTATCCGGTGACCACGGGGCACTATGTCGTACCAGGTAGCTCGCAGTTCATCCACAAGTTCGCGACCGACCTGGCCTCCTCGGAATGGAGCACCGTGTTCGGCAACGGCAACGGAGCGCAATACCTCTCGCCCACGGCGTTCCTCGTGAGCGATTGCGGGCAGATCTATTTCAGTGGATGGGGTGGTTCCACCAATGCGTACGCGGGAAACTCGTCGAGCACCACCCTGGGCATGGCCGTGACCGCGGATGCATTCCAGTCCACGACCGATGGGAACGACTTCTACCTGATGGTGCTGGAACCGGAGGCGATCGCATTGAACCATGCCACCTACTTCGGCGGCAATACCAGTCCCGAGCACGTGGATGGTGGCACCAGCCGGTTCGACAAGAACGGCACCATGTACCAGGCCGTGTGCGCCGGGTGCCAGGGCAACGACGACTTCCCGACCACTCCGGGCGCCTGGGGCAATACCAACGGATCCACCGGATGCAACCTCGGTGTGATCAAGTTCGACCTGGTGGCCACCGTGGCGATCGTGGACATCGTGGGGCCAAGCACCGTGTGCGCACCAGCGGAGGTGCAATTCACCAACAACAGCATCGGTGGCGACACCTACGAATGGGACTTGGGCGATGGCACAACGAGCACTGAGACCGCTCCGCAACATGCCTACTCCGAGCCGGGATCCTACACCGTTTCCCTGCGCGTGAGCGACAGTGCCGGTTGTGCCCGGCCCGACTCCACCACTATCGACATCACGGTGATCGTGGACCCTCCGGTGGAGCTGCCGCCGATCGATCCCCTTTGTCCGGGCGATAGTGTGCAGGTGAATGTGACCACGGGTGTGGCCTGGTCCTGGTCGCCGACAGAAGGCGTGAGTGACCCCACGGCAAGTGACCCGACCCTATTCCCATCCGTACCCACGTCATATACAGTGACCGTGACCGGCGATTGTGGCCAGACCACGGCCGATGTGTTCATCGACCTTTTCGAACCGAACGGATCCGCAGGTCCGGACGTACTTCTTTGTGTCGGCGAGACCGCCACGCTGAATGGTGCGGGTGGTGGGAGTTATGACTGGCAACCCGCAGCTACCTTGAACGACCCTTCTGCCGAGGACCCGGTGGCGAACCCCATTGACAGCACGATGTACACGGTATCGATCATCACTCCTGATGGATGCGAGGTGCGCGATAGCGTGGTGGTGCTGGTGGATGATGGCGTGCCCATCCCACTGCTGGTGGACACCATCGTATGCGCTGGCGAGCAAGTGCAGTTGATCGCACCAACAGGGCGACAACACTTGTGGATGGCCGGTGCCGGAGTAGTCGGGTCCACGAACACCGCGCAGACCGTGCAGCCTGGTGCGCCGGGGTGGTATGCGGTCCAGGTGAGCAATGCCTGCGGATCGATCCTGGATTCGGCGTTCATCGATGTGCGCGTACCTGCCGCCCTGGCCTGGCCGGATAGTGTGGTGTGCGCGGGGCAGCAGGTGCCGCTCTTCGCCTCCGAAGGAACGGACCATGTTTGGTCCCCGGCGACCGGCCTCAGTGCTCCGACCAGTGATACCACGGTGGCCACGGTGACCGGCCCGGTAACGTATACGGTGACCATCACCGACGAGCTGGGCTGTGTGGCCCAGGCACAGGTGCAGTTGGGAATACATCCAACACATGCGGTCACGGCCTATTGGGACCAGGTGATCGAACTCGGTAGCATGGCCCAACTACAGGCCGTTGGGGAGGGCAGCTTCGTTTGGGCCCCGGCAGGTTCGTTATCCGATAGCACCTCGGCGACACCGGTTGCGCAACCACAACAAAGCACCACCTACACGGTGACCCTGACCGATGTCAACGGCTGCATCACCACCGATGAGGTCACGGTGCTGATCCCTGGTCGTCTCTTCATCCCGAACACTTTCACCCCGAACGGCGATGGGTACAACGATGCCTTCGGCGCCTGGGGCGTTGACATCGTGGAACTCGAACTCGATGTCTTCAACCGATGGGGCACCTTGATCTGGAGCACGGCCGACATGGCTACTCGTTGGGATGGGCGCTGTGGTGGACAGGATGCCCCGATCGATACCTACGTGTGGAAGGTGCGTGCGAAGGAGGTGACCGGAGGCATACACGAACAGGTGGGGCATGTGAACCTGGTGCGTTGAGGTGATGCGTGTACGTGAGGAGAGGGTGGCGAGGACGGTGATGGCGGGTCGCGTCCGTTCATTGATGTGCGCGGGCTGATACCAATTGGACATTCAATATCGGCCGATCTGCTTGCCCTTTTCTTGCGTGGCTTCACCCTGTGGCTCGTTCCGTAGACCCCGCTCCGCAACGAGCCACACGCCTTGCCCTGCGGAATATCAGGTGCGCATCCTTGAGTGCCCTTCCATTGCGAAATGGCATAATACCATTTACGCATTCATGATCGGCCGATCTGCTGGCTCTTTACCCGCATGACAACTCCGAAGAGGCCGCTCCGTAGGCCCCGCTACGCAACAGCCTCTTCGTATCGTCCCGCAGAAAAATAGCTGCGCACCTTTGGCCGCCATTGAATGCGTAAATGGTATAACGCCCGGCGAAGTGCGGTTCGCCGGGCGTTGCGGAACAAACGGTGCCCTACCGCCCCACCTTCACCGCCTTCCCGCTGAGGCGGGACAAAGACGTCTTCACCACCGGCTGGCCATCGAGCAGTAGCGTTACGTAGTACACGCCCGGCGCCAGATCGGCCGTGTTCCACTCGTATTGGTAACTACCGGCCTCCAAAATGGCCTCTTGCAACACACGTAGTTCCTTGCCATCGG
>JADLAI010000094.1 GCA_020848295.1 Flavobacteriales bacterium | reverse complement strand
TCCGCATGAGCCCCGACGTGAAGGACCTGGTGCAGACCAGCAACAACCTGGCCCGCATACAGCTGAAGGACGGCCAATACACGGTGATGTGCCTCACCCGCAGCTCGGTGGAGAGCGAGAAGATGGACGAGGCCGATTCCATCCGCGCGGCGTACGAGCTGATCGGCGGTGAGGTGAAGTTCACCGGCGGCTATCCCGGTTGGACACCGCACCCCGAGGCCAAGATCGTGCTGCTGATGAGCACGGTGTACCAGGAGCTCTTCAACGAGGAAGCACATGTGATGGCCTGCCACGCCGGCCTGGAATGCGGCATCATCGGCCGCAACTACCCCGGCATGGAGATGATCAGCTTCGGCCCCACCATCCGTGGCGCCCACTCACCGGACGAAAAGGCCAACATCCCTTCCGTGCAGAAGTTCTGGAAGTACCTGCAGGTGGTGCTGGAAAGGCTCGCATGAACCGATGGGGCCACGACACCGTGGCCCACATCGGCCAGAACGATCAACCCACCACACGGTCCAGGCTCACCACCACGCCACTGAGGCGGATGGCATCCCAGATCCGTTCTTCCGTGGCCCCGAGCGCGATCAAGGAGGCCTCGTGGCTCTTCACGCACATCTCACATCCGTTCACTGCGCTCACCGCCAGGCTCATCAACTCGAAGAACTCCTTGCCGGTGGCCGGGCTCATCATGATGTTCATGCGCAGACCCATGCGAAGCTCGTCGTACTTGGGTTTGCCGGTGAAATGGCGGAAGCGGTAGGTGACGTTGTTGCACGCCAACAGGGAGGCGCACGCCAGGGCCTCTGCGATCTCTGCCGCGTTGGCGCCGTGGGTGGTGGCCAGTTCCTTGAAGTAGGCGATCAAGGAGGCGTTCTTCTGATTCGCCGCGATGCTCAACGCCAGCAACGCGGTGCCCTTCGCATCGATGTGCGCACTCTTCAACACGGCCTTCAGGTTCATCTTCAGGTCGCGCACGTAACGGCTCTCGGTGGCGCCCAACAGGTCGAGGGCGGCACCGGCGTGGTCTGCGGGCAATGCGAGTTCCTCCAGTAGACTGGTCACGCCTTCTTCGCGTGTCATGTTCTCCATGGTCGTTGGTATGGTTCGTTGATGGTTGATGGGTGCCGATCGGGTCCGGTGTTCTCCGAAGGGCTCACGCCCTGTGCAGCCCAGTGGCCACGGCACTTCCCAATAGACGAACGGGGAAGACGTTCAGCACGCCCTCCCCGCTCGTTCTCGGTGAGGATCAGTTCAGGGTCGCTTCGCCCTTGGTCCAGTTGCAGGGGCAGAGCTCATCGGTCTGGAGCGCATCGAGCACACGCAGCACCTCCTCCACATTCCGGCCCACACTGAGGTCGTAGGCGCTCACCCAACGGATCATGCCATCGGGATCGATGATGTAGGTGACGCGATAGGCCACCTTCTCCTCGACGGTGAGGATACCCAGCTCTTCGGCCAGGCTCTTGCTGGTGTCCGCCAGCATGGGGAACTTCAGGTCCTTCAGGTCAGCATGGTCCTTGCGCCACGCCAGGTGCACGAACTCGCTGTCCGTGCTCGCTCCGATCAGTTGCGTGCTGCGGTCCTTGAACTCCCCCACCGCCTTGTTGAAGGCGGCGATCTCCGTGGGGCATACGAAGGTGAAATCCTTCGGCCACCAGAACATCACCGTCCACTGGCCCGGCTTGCTGGTGAGCTCCTCGCTCGTGATCTCGGCGAACTCCTTGCCTTTCTCGGTGCTCACCACCGCGGTCTTCTTGAAGATCGGGAACGTGCTGCCCAATCCCACGAAACGTTGATGCGAAAGTTGTACTTGTGCTTTGGTCTCTGTTGCCATGTCGTATCGGTTATTTTTCCTTGTTCCACTTGATCCCTGCGGCACTTCCACCGCCTTGTCCACAAGTCGGAAAACCCTTGATCGGGCCTTCCTACTTGGCGAAGTTCGGACCGGTCATCGCCTCGCGCACTGATCAACGTCAGCGCACCCGACCTCAACCACCTGGTCCTGATCCTGCGGTGCAAAGGTCCGAAATTCCATGGACCGTCATGATCGTATGATCCTATCGCTCCATTCACATCATCAATACCATCAAAAAGGATCATTCACGAAACACCATGATCCGATCGACCTTCCAACCTATTCCAAGCCCCCCTTGCTTCTGCCGGATCGCTCCATGTACATGACGGCATCGACCCCAGATCCTGTGCGCTCCCCCATCTTCGCGGCATGACCGATGCCGACCTTGTCCGCCGACTACGCACCCTTTACCGCACCGCTCGCATGCTGGAGACGGAATTGCGGCATGGCCACCTGGATGGTGGGTTGATCACCGACATCGATCAACAGATGGAGCAAGGGGTCGGCTCAGAGCCACGGTGCACGGGGTTGCGCATGGCGGTGGATGCGATGCGGGAAAGCACCATGACACCACGCCCAGAGTTGTTCGGCGACACCATCCGTGCATGCACCCGACTGATGGACCAGATCGATGACATCCTCAGCCGACTGTGAGCAGGCAACATCATCCTACCCCAATAGGCCCGCTGCAACTCCGCAGTGGTACCTGACGACCGTCCAAGACAAGCCCGCCCCAGCCCAGGCGCTGCAAGAGATACGCCAACCGGTTCCTTCTGGAACCGGGCCCGCAGCACAACCCCATCCGCACGGGCCACCTTCCTACCAGCTGGACATTCGATGTCGGCCCATCCGTAATGTCCTTCCACGAACGGCATGCGGCACCAGGCGGGGGGCCTGTAGCATGGAGCGCGGCGCCGGACGATCCGCAAGAACGACCGCGCGAAGGACCTGTGGCTCGGTTCTGAGCATGGGAAAACACGAGGTTCCCTGCTCTCCGTGGTGCCTTCGTTGACCGGGAGCACCGCTTCATTCCATGATCCGGGGGTCCGTTCCCCAAGGCGCTGACCAAACCTGGCACGGGATCCGCCGTAGAACGACCATGGCACTCACCTTCCACTACAAAGCGGGTGAAGCACAATCCCGCGCTGCCGAACACTACTTCGGGCTGGTGGCGAATGAACTGATCGGGGCCGGATTGGGTGACCTCGATGCCCAACACCTCATGATCACCCAGGAACACGAGCCCCCCATGCCGCTGCGTTTATGGGCGCACAGCGATCCCACGCTAGAAACGTTGGGGGCGTTGGCACCATGGATCCGCCAAGTGCATGCGGACCTGCACGACCTCGGCACGCTCCATACCCGGCCATCCTTGGTGGCACCGTTGGTGCATGGATGGATGGCACCATGTCTTGAGGAGCGCACCTTCTTCGCCGAGTTGCTCGACTCCTCCCATCCATTCACACCGGAGGAGGACAATGTCCTTTCGGTTGGTGTGATCGGCGGCGAAACGGTACTGCTCTCTGCGCGCGACGTGATGTTCGTGAAGCTCGCGCAACACCAATACGGTCTGGCCATCGCGAGCCAAGGAAGCTACTTGATCGAGGAGGTCAGAGGTTCGGATCGCACCCATGGTGCGCGCGCCTGAGCCGATCCGCTGGGCTCAAGCCGCCGACATGGCAGCCGCACGCCCATCCCCCTCCCACGGCGCGCTCATGCGTTGTTGCTGCGCATGTTCCACAAGGACCAGCGCCTCCAACCCGCGGGCCAGGTCCAACTCTCCCAATCGTTGCGCCAGATCGATGCCTTCGTCCAATCGTTCCATGACGATACGGCGCAGGTCCGTGAAAAGTTGATGCAGCCGCCGGTCAAGGCCGCTGGTCCCCGCGCGCGAGACCAAGGCGTGATTCAATTCATTCAGGAGCGTGTCCACCTCGGTACAAGCACAAGGCCGTAGACGCTGCCCCCAGAACACCACCAGTTGCGCGAGGGTCGCGCGGTGATCGCGGGTGGAGGCCATCTGATCACGGAACACCTCGCCCCACTGTTGCACGGTGGTGACCAGGCCCGCGCGCTCCAACACGCCCGGCAACCGCCGGTACACGAAGTCGATCTCGTACAAGTGCCGGCGCAGTCTTTCCATCAATGCCGGGGGCAGCAGGTTCTTCCGTTCCATGTACAGGTCATATTTGGGTTGGACATCGCACTCCTACCGCCAGGTGGTCGTACGGGGTTCCAGCCGTACGAACCCAGCGTTCCAAGCAAAGAACGGATGTACCATGGCCGAGGTTCAATTGAATAGATGAGTACCTCCCCATGCCCGACCAACCCCGCAGTTCGAGCTATGTTCAAACCGCTCCCGCGATCAATGATCGATGGTTGACGTTCTGCGCTGGGTGTTCAACGGCATTCTCCCTTGGACACCAATCGCACCCCGGCGCGCCACGCGGCACAGCGGTTCGGATAGGTCTTCCCGTCGCAGCCACAGAACGGATCGTACTCCAGGGTACAGGGGCCTTCACTCCGGCGCCTCGGATCCTCGCAAGGACCATCCTTCAGCACCCGCAACAGGTGTTCCTCGAACAGCCGGGGGTGTTCGACATTGGATGAATGTCCGGCTTGGGGCACAACGATCCAATGGTCGGCCGGCAACTCGTTGCGGGCCATGATACCCCGGCCCACGGCCGGTGGGATCAACTTGTCGCCCTCGCCCCAAAGGACATACACGGGCATGGTCCACAGGTACCGCTTCTGTGCATAGCGTTGTTCGTGCTTCAGGAGATCCAACAACAGCCCTTGATACGAAGCCTGATGCGCCGAATACCGCTCGAGGAGTTGTTTCCGCACGAAGCCCGGCATCTTCGGTGGGGCGTACATGGCCACGGAAATGAGCCGGTACATCTCCTGGGGGGTCGTGGGGGCGAAGAGCGCGGCGACGTCGGCCGCACCCACGCTCCGTGCCACACTGTCGGCCATCGCGCTGGTGTAGTCGCTCGCAGGTCCGTCGTAGATCACCAGCGCCCGGGTACGCTGCGGATGTTGTTCGGCGAAGTTGGCGCTCATGGCCCCGCCGTAGCTCGCCCCCACCACGTATACCGGCTCGTTCACTCCCAGGCTGTCCAACAGCAAGGCCAAGTGTGCCACTTGCACATCCACACTGTTCCCGCTCCACTGCGGGGTGCTGCGTCCATGGCCCACGAGGTCAGGAACGACCAGGTCGAAGTGCGGCGCTAGACCGGACAGGTTGGTGGCCCACATGGCACTGCTGCCCGTGATCCCGTGAACGAGCATGAGCTTGGGCTTCGTTCCGGTAGCCAAGCCCTTGCTGGCCCAGGTGAAATGGGGCCCTTGGGCATCGGTATACACATGCTGCTCCAGACCGTTCTCCTCGAATGCCCGGAGGGCCTTCCTTTCCATCATCCGGCTCACGTTGCACGAGCTCAACAGGAGGAGCACGAAGGGAAAGGTTGAAGCAAGGGTCCTCAGGTGCATGGCAAGGTCATTCAACTTGAACCTCCAGAACGAACAGCCGCGCATCTTCGGCCGCTACTGAATGTCCAAACGGCTCTATTCGACGTGCGCCAAGGTATGCCGCTCGTACAGAAATACGGAGACGGCATGAAAGAACCGGTCGATCCAATGGTGAAAAGCGTGAGAAGGTGAAATGCCTCGCACCCTTTCACGCTATCACCCCAGTGGTCCAGATCGCTGAGCTCGGCCGGATCTTCATCACCGGCTCAGTAAGGCTCGCCCCACACATAGGGACAGAGCGAGCCCGTACACCTTTGGACGACCTAAGGGTACCTCGAAGAACTTCGTTCCGGCGGCGTTCATGAGCAAGAAGCACAGCGATCATCGCTTGCTCTCATTCGCCCATACTTTGTTGCTCCTCAGTCGGATGCTTCCATCCAGTATCCTCTCATCGGAGCGCCTCGTCTGGACGAATGATAGTGGTGCGCGCCATCCGTTCGAGGTTCTTCGAGGCACCCCTAATTGAAGAGCTTACCCAAGAAGCCCTTCGCCATATTGGCCAGGCCACCATCCCCCAGCAAGGCTTGGAGGTTCTTGGCATCCCCACCCACGTGTTTGGACACCAGATCGGTGAGCATGGGTAGCAACATACCCGCCACGCCACTGGCTTTACCCGCATCGAGTCCCACCTGTCCGGTCAACTTGTTCTCGAGCAAGCCACCGATGTTCTTCAACAGGCCATCGGCTCCGGCGCTGTTCGTGCCATTGCTGAAAAGACTGAGTACATCGTCCAGCCCGAAGCCATCGCTTCCGCCTATGGCCTCCTTCAGGCTATCCGCCGTGGCACCCCAAGTGCCCCCCACCTGCTTCTCATTGAGCCCGAACCGACTGATGAGTTCCGGACCTGCTTGTTGTTGCAGCGTATTGATGATCTTATCGAGCATGCGTTCTGCTGTTCGTTGTTCAACCTGACCTTCGAGACGAAGCAAGGTACGAAACGTCACACCGAATGACGATGATCCCGACCTTTGTGCTCAAGAACGCAACATCATGAGCGACGGTTATGTGAACAGCACGGTGAGCGGAGGGATCGCCACGGTCACCTTCCACCACCCGAAGAGCAACAGCCTGCCCGGCCATATTCTTCGCGGGCTGGCCGATGCCATCACCGCCATGGGCAAGGACCCCGAGGTGCGTGTGATCGTCCTGCGCAGCGATGGGGAAAAGGCCTTCTGCGCCGGTGCCAGCTTCGATGAACTGGTATCCATCAACGACGCGGCCACGGGATTGGCGTTCTTCAGCGGGTTCGCCCATGTGATCAACGCCATCCGTAAGGCGCCCGTGCTGGTGATCGGCCGTATCCATGCCCATACGGTGGGTGGCGGCGTGGGCCTGGCCTGTGCCGTGGACATCGCCTATGCCCACGAGAAGGCCAGCGCGCGCCTCAGCGAGCTGGCCATCGGCATCGGCCCCTTCGTGGTGGGGCCCGCCGTGGAACGCAAGGTGGGCAGCGGGACCTTCGGCTTATTGAGCGCCTCGCCCAACCTACGGCGCGAGGCTGACTGGTGCGTGACGCGTGGTCTGTACGCCGAGGCCTTCCCCACCTTAGAAGCGCTGGATGCCCGCATCGATGCGCATACCAAGGAGCTGGCCGCATACAGCCCGGAGGCCATGGCCGAATTGAAACGTGTGATGTGGAAGGGCACCGAGGATTGGGATCAACTCCTGATCGAACGTGCCCGGATCAGCGGTCGGTTGGTGTTGAGCGACTTCACGCGCGCGGCCATCGCGAAGTTCAAGGCCGCCGTAGCGAAGGGTTAGCGCAGCCTGTCCGCATTCCGCACCAACGCCTCGTCGGCCCTGATGGCCCGCTCGGCGAGAATACTGAAGAGCAACGTGGCCAACGGCAGGAAGAACGACACCCCGTAGCTGCTGCTCACCCGGCCGACACCATCCTCCAGGAATGACGAGATGGAGTTGTCCGTGATGAACAGGAACGCGATGGCGCCCAAGGTGATGAGGTAGGTGCCGCGAAC
>JADLAI010000093.1 GCA_020848295.1 Flavobacteriales bacterium | reverse complement strand
GATCCAGGTGGAAGCGGTCGAGGACCTGAACGGGACGGCCTTGAGCTACCAGTTAGGGGATAGCACGTTCCTGGGCAGGCCGTTGGAGATCACCTTGGGGAAGGATACCAAGGGTATCACGGTGCATTACCGTACAGGACGGTTCGCGCGTGCCTTGCAGTGGTTGGCACCAGGGCAGACCGCGGACAAGGAACATCCCTTCCTGTTCACGCAAGGGCAGGCCATCCTCACCCGCAGTTGGATCCCGATCCAGGATAGTCCGGGCATCCGATTCACATACGAGGCCACCGTCAGGGTCCCGAAGGACCTGATGGCGGTGATGAGCGCGGTCAATCCACAGGAACGGTCGGTGGACGGGGTCTATCATTTCAAGCAGCAGCAGCCGATCCCCGCTTACCTCATTGCCCTGGCGGTCGGTGATATCGTGTTCAAACCCGTGGACGAACGTACGGGGGTGTATGCCGAACGAAGTGTGGTGGAGAAGGCAGCGTGGGAGTTCGCGGACATGGGCACCATGTTGCGGTCCGCCGAGGAATTGTACGGGCCATATCGCTGGGGCCGGTACGATGTGATCGTACTGCCGCCGAGCTTTCCGTTCGGTGGGATGGAGAACCCCTGCCTCACCTTCGCCACACCGACCATCCTGGCCGGGGATCGATCACTGACCGCCCTTGTGGCGCACGAATTGGCGCATAGCTGGAGCGGGAACCTGGTCACCAATGCCACGTGGAACGACTTCTGGTTGAATGAAGGCTTCACCGTGTATATCGAGGGCCGCATCTCCGAGGCGATCCATGGGCCGGATTATGCCGGCATGCTTCAACAGCTTGGTCGGCAGGATCTGCTGCACACGCTGGTGGGGATCGCGAAGGGCAAACATCCGGAGGATAGTCGGTTACGCCTCGATCTTACCGGGCGCGATCCGGACGAAGGCATGACGGACGTGGCCTATGAGAAGGGTGCGGCCTTCCTACGCTTGATCGAGTCGAAGGTGGGTCGGCCGAAGTTCGATGCGTTCGTGCGGGCCTACTTCGATGCGTTCGCCTTCCAGAGCATGACCACCGATCATTTCCTGGCGTATCTGGATGAGAATTTGCTCGCTCCGAACAAGGTGGAGTTGGATGTGCAGACCTGGGTGGATGGAGAGGGTCTGCCAGCAAATGCGCCCACGCCGGAGAGCGACCGCTTCAACAAGGTGGATCAGGAGGTCAAGCGATGGGTCGATGGTCTGCCAGCGAAGAAGTTGGCCACCAATGGTTGGAGCACCTTCGAATGGATGCATTTCATCCGGCACCTGCCGAGACAACTCGATGATGAGCGCATGGATGAATTGGACCGGGCCTTCGGTTTCACCAGGAGCGGGAACGCCGAAGTGCTTGCCGCATGGTTCGAGCTGTGCATCCATAATGACCACGACGCCGCCTTCGGTCGCATGGACGAATTCCTAAGCACGGTTGGTCGTAGGAAGTTCCTGATCCCGCTTTACACCGAGATGACCAGGACCGAGAAGGGTCGCATCATGGCCCAGACGATCTACAAGAGCGCACGGCCGAACTACCATTCGGTATCGGTACGAACGATCGATGAGCTACTGGCCTGGAAGGACAACCATCCGCCGGTGAATTTCTGATACCACATACGCATTCAACGTGGGCCAAGGGATGCACCGTGATCCTTTGGGAGGACGGTACACGGAACAGGCTGCGTAGCGGGGCCTACGGAACCTGTTCTGCGGGGAAGCCATCCGGAAAGCGGGCACGCGGATCGGCTGATATGGAATGCGTGGATGGTATGACTTGCGATGGATCGGACCGAACTTGCAGTGGAGGTGGAAAGGAACGGTTGATCACGGGCGAAAGCGTGCGATGGTACGAGCGCGGCAACCCTCGCCCTTTCTCACACTCGCACCATTCGCCATGATGTGTGGGAAGGGAAGCGTTCCGATCCCCATCACTGGCTCAGTAACGCATCAGTCGCCCCAGGAGCACGGGTTCCAACGCATGCCCGCCGGTGAACCGATGCACCTGATGTGGAACACCCGCCAGATCGAGCCGAGCTGCAAGTGCTTGTAGTTCATTGTCGCTGATGTACGGGTCCTCGGTTCCAAGCACGATGTCGATCTCCAGGTGTGCCCATCCTGCATTCAATTCCTTGGGACCGGGTTCGGGTGGGATGGATCCGGCCCAGAGGACCAACTGTTGGATCCTGGTGCGACCGGTCAGGCTCCACCGGCAGGCGGTGGCCACCCCTTGTGAAAAGCCGAGCACGTTGATCGGTGCGGTCGGGTTGGTTCTCCGGAGCACATCCACGAGGTCATCGAGGTAGTCGCGTTGGTCGCGGATCTCCTCTTCCCGGTCCTCGCGCGTCATCCAGCTCGCACCAACCCGCTGGTGGCCATCGTCCATGTAGTAACGACTGAGCCCTTCTGGGGCGATGATGGCCAGGTCGGTCCTGAGTCCTGCGAATTTGTTGAGGAAGTAGCGCGCCAGTTGACCGTAGCCGTGGAGCACGATCCAGAGCACCTTTGCACGAGCGGGATCGCCCAGTACGTGGTATCGTGCGGTACGCTGCACCCGGATGTGATGTTCCTTCACGGTCAGTAGGCCAATAACCCTTCGAGCACCGTGACCACCTTGGCCGCACTGGGGATCATGGCGGCTTCGAGGGTGCTGTTCAGTGGGATCGCGGGCATGTCCACCGAGCCCATGGTGCGCACCGGAGCATCGAGTTGTTCGAAGCATTGATCCCCTATCCGTGCGGCGAGCGCCTGGGCGAATGAATGGGTGAGTTGCTCCTCGGTGAGCACCAGGCAGCGGCCGTGTGAACGGACGAAGGTCATCACGGTGTCCTCGTCGAGCGGTGCGAGAGTTCGCAGATCGATGATGGTGATGCGGCCGGGGAACTCTTTGGCGGCGGCTCTGGCCCAATACACGCCCATACCATAGGTCACGACCACGGCGGCCTTGCCCTTGGCGATGTGGTCCGCATCCGCTTCCTGCACCACACGCGCCTTACCGAAGGGGATCATGTAGTCCGCGCTCGGCTCCATGGTCCTTGCCTCCTCGGTCCCCTTGATCTTGCTCCAGTAGAGACCCTTGTGTTCCAACATCACCACGGGGTTCGGGTCGTGGTAGGCGGCCTTCATCAGGCCCTTCAGGTCCGCACCCGTGCTGGGGTAGGCGATCTTGATGCCCTTGATGTTGCACAGTACGCTCTCCACGCTGCTGCTGTGGTAGGGTCCCCCGCTTCCGTACGCTCCGATGGGCACACGTATGATGCAGCTCACCGGGTACTTGCCCACGGTGAGGTAGCAGCTCCTGGCCACCTCGGTGAAGAGCTGATTCAGACCGGGCCAGATGTAATCGGCGAACTGTACCTCCACGATCGGTCTCAGCCCCACGGCGCTCATGCCTACGGTGCTACCGATGATGAAGGCCTCCTGGATCGGGGTGTTGAACACGCGGTGGTCACCGAAATCGCGGGCCAGGGTGGCGGCTTCGCGGAAGACCCCCCCGAGGCGCGCACCCACATCCTGGCCATAGAGAAGGCAACATGGATCCTCGTGCATCAGTTCGCGGATCGCGAAGAGCGCACTGTCCACCATCACGGTGGGCTGCCGGTCGGCCGGTGCGCGTTCGCCCTGTTCGGTCGTTACCGGCGTGGGTGCGAACAGATGGGTGGTCAGGTCCTCCGGAGCAGGGTCCTCGGCTGCACGGGCTTCTTCGAAGTCCTGCTTGACCAATGCGGTCGCCTTCTGTTCGATCTGCTTCAGGCCATCCAGTTGGAAACGCAGATCCAGGAGTTGTTGCAGGTAGCGTGGGAAGGGGTCGCGCTTGCGGTGTTCGGCCAGGTTCTCCTGTGTACGATAGAACTCCATGCGGACCCCACTGGTGTGGTGGTTTAGCAAGGGGACCTTCGCATGAACCAGGAAAGGCCGGCGCTCCTTCCGCACGATGTCAAGCACCTCGTGCAGCACGGCATGGCTGGCCAGGAAGTCGGCCCCATCCACCTGGCGCACCTCCAGCCCCTTGAAACCCTTGGCATAGTCCGTGGCATCACCGGCCCTGATCTCGTCGGCACTGGCGCTGATATCCCATTCATTGTCCTGCACCAGGTAGATGATCGGGAGCTTCTTCAGCACCGCCATTTGCAGGGCCTCGGCCACTTCTCCTTCGGTGATCGACGCATCGCCAAGGGAACAGACCACCACGGGAGGCTCCTTGAGGGTGGCGCCGTTCATGTCGTGGGCGATGCCCGCTTGCTCCTTGTACCAAAGGCCCAGGGCAATGCCGGTGGTGGGAATGGCCTGCATGCCCGTGGCACTGCTCTGGTGCGGAATGCGCGGCATGCCCGAACGACGAAGGCTCGGATGCCCGTAATAGGTGCGCCCACCGCTGAACGGGTCGTCGCGTTTGGCGAGCAGTTGCAGCATGAGCTCGTACGGCCGCATGCCGATCCCCAGCAGGATGCTGTCGTCCCGGTAGTAGGGTGCCACGAAGTCCTGGGGCTTCAACTGTAGGCCAAGTGCGAGTTGGATCGCTTCGTGGCCCCGGCTCGTGGCATGCACATACTTGCTCGTGAGCTTGAAATGCGCCTCGTACAGCTCGGTCATGGCCTTGGCCGTACACATCAACTCCCAGGCCCGCAACAGGGTGCCCTGGTCGGGGAGGCGTGCGGAGTGGACGTTCTTGGTGAGCGTGGTGGTGGACATGCGAGCTTGCCTTGAAGGCGGGAGCAAGTTACGGCCCGTTGGCCTGTCCATTCCGCCCATCCACGCCCACGACCGTTGCTGCAAGTGGGCGGTGTATCATCCCAAGGGGGTCTGTGGTCTTGGGCGCCGGTTGTTCCTTTGCACCATCCCAAACAAGCGAACGACACATGGCACGTAACGCACACGAGCTCGACCACCGCATCGTCGGAGATGATATGCAATGCGTGGAGATCACGCTTGACCCCCAGGAGACGGTGATCGCCGAGGCGGGCACCATGATGATGATGGACGAGGGGATCGAGATGAAGACCATCTTCGGCAGCGGGGATGGGCGGGAGCAGGGCTTCATGAGCAAACTGATGGGTGCCGGGAAGCGGGTGCTCACGGGTGAAAGCCTTTTCATGACCACCTACACCAACGTGAGCCACACCCGGCGTACAGCCTGGTTCGCAGCGGCCTATCCGGGCAAGATCATGCCACTTGACCTGCTCGACTACCAGGGGAAGCTGATCTGCCAGAAGGATAGTTTCCTGGCGGCGGCGAAGGGAGTGAGCATCGGCATCGCCGTCCAGAAGCGGCTGGGTGCCGGTCTGTTCGGTGGCGAAGGCTTCATCATGCAGAAGTTGGAAGGGGATGGGCAGGTGTACATCCACGCCGGAGGCACCACGGTGCAACGTGAGTTGGCACCTGGGGAAATGCTGCGGGTGGACACGGGCTGCCTGGTGGCCATGACCCAGACGGTGGACTATGACATCCAGTTCGTGGGAGGGATCAAGAACACCTTGTTCGGTGGGGAGGGGCTTTTCTTCGCGCAGCTCCGCGGGCCCGGCCACGTATGGATCCAAAGCCTGCCCTTCAGCCGCTTGGCCGACAACATCATCGCGGCGGCACCGAAGGCGGGTGGCCGTGGTAAGGAGGAAGGCAGCCTGCTCGGTGGTTTGGGTCGCTTGCTCGACGGGGATAATTGAGGACCGATCGCCTGGTCCGAACCGGACGACCACAGGGACATGGACCTGGCTACTCGATCACCATGCGTTCAGCGCCCAGTGAACGGCCCAGCATTTCCTGTGCGCGTACCAGGTAGCATCCGGGGTGCAGTTCTGCTGTAGGGATCACATGGCGTTCCGCAGGTACCGTATTGTGATACACCACGGCACCTGTGGCGGAGTGGATCCGGTATGTACCAAGGTGCGCAGAAGGAGCTCGCAGGTACCGGCGCTTCCGACCGGGTTGGGCAGGACCATACTGCGAGATGGTATAAGGTGCGCATGCGAAGCCGCACCGGGTTTGGGTCCTGGAAAGTGGACGTGAAGTCCCGCGGAGCTCCCGTCCTCATCCTGTGGCCCCAAACACCGTTAGCGAAGGGAACGCATTCCCTGCCGAGTCCTGTGCGGATCAGAAGAACCAGGTCGGGTAGGATCCGGGGTACGTCCGTTCGCGGCGATCAAAGCCTCATGCCGGCCTGCGGTCATTGGGCCTTCCATCCAGGGCTTGTAGAAAACCCTGCACGATCGAGAGCACGATGCTGAAGCCCAAGGCCCACCAGAAGCTCTCCACCACGAATCCAGGTACGATCCGGGCGGCCAGGAGCACGATCCCCGCATTGATCACCAACAGGAACAGGCCCATGGTGACCAGTGTGACCGGTAGGGTGAGCAGGATGAAGAGCGGCTTGATGAAGGTGTTGAGCAGGCCGAGCACCACGGCCACGAGCAGTCCGGTGACGAAGTCGTTGGCATGCACTCCGGAGAGGAGCAGGTCGGTCACCAGTACGGCGATCGTGGAGATGATGAGACGGATGAGGAGGTTCATGGTGGCGTAAAGGTGTGAAATGGGAAGGAGTGCGCCGAACGGTCACCGCCCGACGCACGTCCTTCACCGAACGCCATCGCACCCGCTCACTCCTTCACGAGCTTCTCCGCTACGGACCTACCGCCTTGCTCGATCACGAGGAAATACGTGCCGCTGGCCTTGTCGCTCAGGTCCAGGGTACGTTCGTAGCGCCCTTTGAAGGCGGTGATGCGCTCCTCATACACCTTTTCGCCTTGTGCATCGTGTACGTTCACGGAGAGGTCGCCTTTTTCGGCCACATCGAAATGAATGCGGAAGAAGCCGTTGCTCGGATTGGGGAACACACCCAGGTCACCGAGGTCGAGTGCGTTGTCCAGCGTGTGTACGCCTTTGTTCTTGAGCATGGCTTTTTCCTCGGTGGAAAGTGGTTTCCGTTCGATGCGGATCCGGGTCTCGGACCGCAGGTCCTGTCCAAGGTCGCGACGCATGCGGTCCATCTCCTTCCGCAGTTGATCCATTTCGCGGAAGAGCACATCACGGTCCGCTGGAGCGAAACCTTCGGATCTGAAGCGCTGCGATGGGTCGATCGTGATGGTCTTGCCGAAGGAACGTTCGCCAAGGGTGCCATGGAGTGTGATCGGGGTGGTGCCGCGCTCCACGACCACGGTCACTTGGTCGCCGGGCTTCATACCCTTGATCGTGCGCGACAGATCGGCAAAGTCGTTGATCATGATCTCATTCACCCGTGTGATCACATCCCCATCCTGGATGCCCATGTTGTCGGCGGCCGATCCTTCGTCCACACGCCCGATCCGAGCGCCCTTGCCTTCCCCCTCACCAGGGGTCACGCCCAGGAACGCACGCTTTCGCATAGCGTCCGCGTCGCCGAGATAATCCTCCCAGTCCCAGCCCTCACTACCATGTTCCGGAGCAGCATCAAAAGCGTACGCATGGTCGTTCGACGCGGTTAACTCAGCGGTTCCGTTCATCTTCTTGCCCATGCGGTACCAGACCACCTTCACCTTGGAGCCGGGTTCGTGTTCACGCACGGCCTCGCGCAAGGTTTCCGGGTCGGAGACCATCTTTCCCCCGACCTGTACGATCACATCGCCTTCCTTCAGATCGAGCTTTTCGGCCGCTGTTCCGTTGAGGACCTCGGTCACCACCGCCCCTTTACCTCCGGGGGCCTTGCTTGTCCTGGCTTGTTCCTCGGACATGTAGGAACTGGCCACGCCGAGGTAGCCTTTCGGTTCACCGATCAGCCCCAAGGGTGGTGCGGGCGCATCGGGCAGATCCGGAGCTTTGGGTGCGAGCAGCAGGCTCAACTCCTCCATGTCCTGTGGCCCACCGAAACGTCGGATGTCGATCTCCATGTCGCGGTCGTCCCCGTTCAGGTTGAAGTGGTCCAGGATGCCAAGATCCTTCAACGCCTGTTGCATTTCCTCCTCATCCGCAGCGTCGAACTCATGGGTCACCCGTTTCGTTCCGCCGTTCTCGGTGGTCACGATCTCGATACGCACCCTTCTGTTCTTGTCCATATCCTGGGCATAGGCTTCCGGCAGGTCACCAAGCTGGAGAACGCCGGCCAGTGGGATCAGGAAAAGCGTCTTGTTCATGACTCTTTCGTTTGATAGGAACGAAGCTATTCCATGCCACATCCGTTGTGGCGTTAACGAAAGCGAAGAAGTGTTAACACCCTTTCGCCCTACAGAGGCACCTGATGATGCGCCGCTATTTTTCCGTGTGACGATACGGCAAGGTCGCTGCGTAGCGGGGCCTACGGAACCTTTTCTATGGAGTGGTCATCCGGAAAGAGGCCAAGCGGGTTGGCCGCTATTGAAGGCGTGGATGGTATTACCGTGTGGCGGAAGGTTCACTCCTGTGTGAACCGGTCCATGTCGCGCCTGTCGCGCTTGGTGGGGCGGCCTTCGCCGGGTTGGCGGTGCTGGACCCTGGCGAGCCGGGCGAGTTCCAGTTTCTCCAGGTCATTGAAGGAGGTGCGCTCGGCGATCAGTGTTGGGACGAGTTTGGCGCCAACGCGGGCCGCGGGGATCGCAAGCACCTCCCAGGATCTCCAGACGGGTGGTTCGCGCAGGGCGAAGACATCACCGGGACGCACCTCGGTGGAAGCCTTCACGATCCGGTCGCCCACCTTCACCTGCTCGCGCCGGATGGCGTCGGTGGCCAGGCTGCGCGTCTTGAACAGCCGCACGCACCAGAGGAATTTATCGATGCGCATGGAGTTCACGTGTGACCAGGTGCCCAGGTGATCATAAGGCCATGGAATGCCCAGTGGAGGGACCTGCTGCGCCGGTCGGTTGCGATGGGGGAAGGGGAAGCATCATGGACAAATGAGCAAATGCCCATGGGGCACATGAAAAGCGGCGCTTTCGCGCCGCTTCAGTGACCCCGACAGGACTCGAACCTGTAACCAACAGAACCGGAATCTGTCATTCTATCCAATTGAACTACGGGGCCGGTTCGCCTGACCGACCGGTCAAGCGGCGGCAAAGATACGATGCGCCCCGCTCGCACACACCGAAACGTTACCTTTGCGGGCCTTTTTTTCAGGCACCCCGCCAATGACCGAGCTTCGCAACATCGCGATCATCGCCCACGTTGACCACGGCAAGACCACCCTGGTGGACAAGATCCTGCACCAGTGCCAGCTCTTCCGGGAGAACCAGGAGACCCACGACCTGCTTCTGGACAACAACGATCTGGAACGGGAGCGGGGCATCACCATCCTGAGCAAGAACGTGAGCGTGCGCTACAAGGGTGTGAAGATCAACGTGATCGACACTCCGGGCCACAGCGACTTCGGTGGCGAGGTGGAGCGCGTGCTGAACATGGCCGACGGGGTGATCCTGCTGGTGGACGCCTTCGAGGGTCCCATGCCGCAGACCCGCTTCGTGCTGGGCAAGGCCATTGAGATGGGGCTGAAGCCGGTGGTGGTGATCAACAAGGTGGACAAGCCGAACTGCACGCCGGATGAGGTGCATGAAGCGGTGTTCGACCTGATGTTCGCATTGGATGCGACCGAGGACCAACTGGATTTCCCGGTGGTGTATGGCAGTGGCAAAGGTGGCTGGATGGGCCCCGACCCCAAGACCCCGACCGAGGACGTGAGCTACCTGCTGGATGTGATCCTGGAGAAGGTGCCCGCCCCGAAGAAGGTGGCGGGAACCTTGCAGATGCGTATCACCAGTCTGGATTACAGCAGTTTCCAGGGCCGCATTGCCGTGGGCCGCATCAGTCGGGGAAGCATCAAGCCGAACCAACAGGTGACCCTGGTGAAGAACGATGGGGGCACGATGAAAGGCCAGGTGAAGGAACTGATGACCTTCGAGGGTCTGGGCAAGGTGAAGGTGAAGGAAGAGATCGGCTGTGGCGAGATCGTGGCGGTGATGGGCCTGGAGAACTTCGACATCGGTGACACCATCGCGGATGCGGAGAACCCCGAGGGCCTGGCCAAGTTCAAGGTGGATGAGCCGACCATGAGCATGCTCTTCACCATCAACAACTCGCCCTTCTTCGGCCGTGAGGGCCAGTTCGTGACCAGCCGCCATGTGCGCGACCGGCTCTTCAAGGAGATCGAGAAGAACTTGGCGATGCGCCTGAAGGAGACGGACAGCCCGGACCGCTTGCTCGTCTTCGGCCGCGGCATCCTGCACCTGAGCATCCTGGTGGAGACCATGCGCCGCGAGGGCTACGAGTTCCAGCTCGGCCAGCCGCAGGTACTGTACAAGGAAGTGGACGGCCAGCGCCTCGAGCCGATCGAGACCCTGACGGTGCAGGTGCCTGAGCAGTTCAGCAGCCGCGTGATCGATCACGTGACACGGCGCAAGGGCGAGATCCTGAACATCGAACAGAAGGCGGACCGCACGGTGCTGGAGTTCAGCATCCCGGCGCGCGGCATCATCGGTCTTCGGAACACACTGCTCACGGCCACCGAGGGTGAGGCCATCGTGGCCCACCGCTTCAAGGGTTATGAGCCATTCAAAGGCCAGATCGCCTCACCGCGTTCCGGCTGCATCGTCAGTGCGGAGACCGGCACGGCCATCGCTTACGCCATTGATAAGTTGCAGGACCGGGGCAAGTTCTTCATCGAACCCGGTGAGGAGGTATACGCCGGCCAGGTGATCGGAGAGAGCCCGAAACCCGGCGAAGAACTCGGCGTGAACGTGATCCGGGTGAAGAAACTGACGAACATGCGCGCCAGTGGCAGCGACGACAAGGTGAGCATTGCGCCCGCCGTGAAGTTCAGCTTGGAGGAGTGCATGGAATACATCGCCGAGGACGAATACCTGGAGGTGACGCCCAAGAGCCTGCGCATCCGCAAGATCCTGCTCGATGAGAACGAGAGGAAGCGCGCTGCGAAGAAGTTGCAGGAGGCATAGGTCATTTGACCATGCGCACATGGGGGCATGGTCAAATGGATACCTAGTGGACGGTGATGAGCTCCATGGCTTGATCACCGAAGTAGATGTGGTAGAGACCGTGTGCCCAACGATGGACATCGACCCGGTGCGATCCATTGGAGTGGGCGTGATGCAATAGGCGGCCCATGGGGGCGAGGATTCGGATCGTTCCGGGTCTTTGGGATGTGATGACCAACCAGTTGCCTTCGTTGACCACGGTGGGACGGATGGTCCGCTTGTGTGGAACGAAGGCAGTGCTTCCATCCAGCATCCAGGCCAGCGCATCCTTCACATGCTGGCGGAAGAGTGCATCATCGGTGTAGTCGCTTACTGCGTGGCCAAGTGCCGTGTAGAACACGCGTGATCCATTGCCCAGTTCGCGGTACCAGCTCATTGGTCGTGCAACGTCGTAGGAATTGACCTGCCCGTTGGGGCCGACGGTCTCTTCCACTTCGAGTACCACCATATTGGCCGGGTCATAGTAGCCACCTTCCCAATAGTAGTACGCTTCGTTCTTCAGCCACGGGTCGGGCAGGTTGGCGGTAGAGGGGTGCTGGCCGATGGGCGTCATCGCATGTGGTGGCGTACCGACCACATGGTTCGGGTTCTCTTCCACGCTGGCCCCGATGAGCTCGGCGTAACGATCCCAAGCCCCCGTGTTGTTCCCGTTGGCGGTGCTATGCCGGTAAGTGTCGCTGGTCGCGTGGATGCCGAACACGTGCCCACCAGCGTTCATCCATTGCTCAAAATTGGCGCGTTGGGTGACGTTCAGGAAGTTGTTGCCGCTGGTGTTGCTGAAGATGATGGCATCGAATTCACCGAGGACGCTGGCGTCCGATGGAACAGTCCCGATGGGGTCGTTCACAACCTCGATGCCGAGTTCGGTAGCGATACTGGTGAACAAGGCGAAGGAGGCATCGCGCGTTCCGTGGTCGTAGCCGGAGGTGGCCGTGAAGTGAAGCACGCGCTGGGCATTCGCCATGAAGGCGGCTGTAATACCATTTCGCGATAGAAGGTCGTCCACTGATGCGCTGCTGATTTTTCGAAGGGCGAGACAAGGGTGTCGTTGCGTAGCGGGGTCTACGGAACGACAACCTTGGAGAAGCCATGCGGAAAATGAGCAAGCAGGCTGGACGATGTTCTATTGCGAGATGGTATAAGGCAAAGAAGGGAGACGCTATTGCGCATATCGAGCATGAAAATCGCTCAGCACGGATCGAACCCTTTTCTGACACGTGTGTACCGCATTGTGCAACTGGCCCCTGCGAAGCATCCTTCCGAGGGCCCCAAACACCCAATGATCATGAGAAAGTACGTGTTCATCCTGCCTGCCATCCTCGTCGCGACCGGCGCCGCCGTGGTGCTGATCTCCTTCCGCCAGGCCACCCGGCCGGAAGAACCCCATTGCCATGTGCCCGCCGCGGATCCTTCATTGATCACCGCGGCGAAGAAGCCTGCCAAAGGCTGTGTGTTCAAGACCGTCTATGAAGGAGAGGGGCTCGATCCTTCCTTCGTGTTGGCCACACCGGACCATGTGTTGCGCTCCGAGCAACGCGGTCTGGAGTGGTTGGTCAAGGCGCAAGCCAACGATGGAGGTTTCGGCAGTGGCAGTCACGCACGCCAGGACATCATGGATCCGCATGCGGTGAGCACCGATCCGGCCACCACGGCCATGGTGGGCATGGCCCTGATGCGCATGGGCAACACCCTGGACAAGGGGCAGTACGCCGCTCAGTTGAAGCGCGCCACCGACTACCTGCTTGTGCAAGTGGAGTCCGCACCGAAAGGCGCCGTCAACATCACCCAGATCAGCGGCACACAGATCCAGAGCAAGCTGGGAGCCAATATCGACGTGGCGCTGACAACCCAGTTCCTCTCGAACCTGTTGGCCAGGATCGGTGAGCAGCACGGCACCTACCTGCGTGCCAAGCGCGCGTTGAACACCTGTGTGGGCATGATCCAACGGTCGCAGAATGCCGATGGCAGCGTGCAGGGCGATGGCTGGGCCGGTGTGCTGCAATCGAGCTTCGCGGCCAGCGCATTGGAGAGTGCCAAGAATGTGGGCGCCGAGGTGGACGAGGAGTCGCTGGAGCTGGCACGGGATTACCAGAAGGCAAATTTCGATGCGAATACGGGGAGTGTGGCCACCGAACGCGCTGCGGGTGTGACGCTATACGCCGTGAGCAGCAGCACACGCAACAGTGCCGCGCAGGCACGGGCGGCCAACGAGGCGGTGGAGCGAGCCAAGAAGGAGGGCAAAGTGGCGAAGGACGCTCCCATGGACAGCAAGGCGCTGGAGGGTGCCGGTTACACACCGGCAGAAGCGGAGAAGATGAATACGGCGTACCAAGTGTTCAATGCGGCCAAGACCCAGGCCCAAGCGGATAACGTGATCTCGGGCTTCGGCAACAACGGTGGCGAGGAGTTCCTGAGCTTTTTACAGACCGGCGAATCGCTGGTGATCGCCAAGGACCAGGGCTGGAAGAACTGGTATGGCCAAACGACGAAGCGATTGGTGGACATCCAGAACCAGGATGGTAGCTGGAACGGCCACCACTGCATCACCAGCCCGGTATTCTGCACGGCCACCTCGTTGCTCATCCTCAGCGTGAACAACGACATCGAGCACCTGTTGGCCCAAGGTGCAGTGAAATACAAGTGATCCACGATCGAGCGGGAGCGTAAGTGGTGCGCCCCGCGTGGTGGAGGCCGCACGGAACGTTAGGTGTCCGTGCGGCTTTCCATTTTCAATGAGCGGCAGCCTGGCAGGACGGGAGGCGTTCGTTCGGCGCGCAGGTCCCGCACCTTTGCGCTGGCGTCCTGGTCATGAAGCGCATGCGCATGTTCATTTTCTGGGTTCTCGGTATCATCGTAGTGCTCGCTTTGGCGATCGTGCTCTATTTCCGGCTGTCGCCCAGGGTGGGTAGCGATCCCACCGGTGCGCGGCTGGAACGGATCACTGCATCTCCCAACTACCGTGATGGCAAATTCCAGAACGTGGTGGCGACGAACATGGACATGCCTTTGGGCACCATGGTGGGGGTGATGTGCGACTTCATCAAAGGCGGCGATGGGCGGGAACCGAAGGATACCATACCCACTATGGACCTTGACCTGGCGGCATGGAAAGCGGTGCCGGACACTTCCTTCGCCGTGGTTTGGTTCGGTCACTCATCGCTGCTGATCAAACTGGATGGCATCACCTTCCTGGTCGATCCGGTCTTCGGCGAACGTGCATCCACGTTCTCGTTCGCGGGGCCCAAGCGCTTCAACTATCATCAGCACATGCGGGTCGACCTCTTGCCGCCTGTGGATGTGGTATTGCTCTCCCACGATCATTACGACCACCTCGATCACGAGACCATCCTCCAATTGAAGGATAAGCGGTTCATTGCGCCACTTGGGGTAGGGGCACACCTGGAGTCGTGGGGGATCCCAGCGGACGCGATCACCGAACGCGACTGGTGGGATAGCGTGGAGCTGGGCAAGGTGAAGCTCACCTTGGCACCAGTCCGCCACTTCTCCGGCCGCGGCATGACCAACCGCTTCAGCACGCTCTGGGGCTCGTGGGTGATGGAGAGCGGCAATAAGCGGGTCTACTTCGGGGCGGATTCGGGTCATTCGCCCACCTTCAAGGAGCTCGGTGAACGCTTCGGCCCCTTCGATCTGGCCTTGCTGGAGTGTGGTGCCTACGACGAGCGATGGGCCAACATCCACATGATGCCCGAAGAGACGGCCCAAGCAGCGGTGGAGCTGAAGGCGAAGATGCTCATGCCCATCCACTGGGCCAAGTTCAGCTTGGGCATGCACCCGTGGAAGGAACCGATCGAACGGCTCACGATGAAAGCCGGAGAGTTGGGCCTTCCATTGCTCACCCCGCGGGTCGGTGCCATCGTGGTGGATGCTGAT
>JADLAI010000092.1 GCA_020848295.1 Flavobacteriales bacterium | reverse complement strand
GGCAGCGTTTCGGCGTGGACCGGTTCGAGGCGGAGAACTACCAGCTCGGACACAACAATCCGGACGGACTGAAGAGCGGGGCATACTGGTTCTACTACCGCCTGGGCTTCCGGCCCACAGCCAAGGCCCTGCAGCGGGTGGCGGAACGCGAGTACCGCAAGTTGTCAGCAGGCAAGGGATACCAGGTGCCACTGAAGGTGCTGAAGGAACTTGTCGAACAAGGACTGGACCTGGTGATCACGGACAACCACCTGCCTGTGGTGGACACGGCCGTGCTCACGATGGCCGTGCAACAACATGTAGTAGCGCAGTACCATGGTGACAGGCAGTTGGCCATGCGGCAGGCCCTGGCGAGGTTTGGTGAGGTCCTGCCTTTGGGCGATCTGGCGGAATGGACCGCGGACGAACGCACAGCGCTGTACCTGTGGGCACTGTCCTTGGACCTGATCCCCGACCTGGAGGGTTGGTCACTGCGGGAACGAAAGCAGTTGGTCGCCCTCATCAAGGCCAAGGGTGCTCCATTGGAAACAGCGGTCCAAAAGGAATTGCGCGTGGCAGCGCGGCTGCTGGATCGGTGGGCCACGAGCACAGCAGGATGATCCCTTGCCCAGTCTGTTCCGCTATCTTTGCCGCCCCGTATCAAAGCCTTGATGGACAAGCGTTTCACGCAATACGACGAACTCGATCTGCCTAAGGTCGCTGAAGGAATTAGGACTCTTTATTCAGCTGTCTAAATTTAGTCTTCAAACTAATTTGAGCTACCTTTGCGGAAGCAATTCTGCTTTCAATGATCTCCCCCAATCCATTCCGGCCGGGTGCTGGGCATCCGCCGCCATACTTGGCTGGCCGGACCAGCGAGATCAGGGAGTTCGAGCGGTTGTTGAGTCAGCCGGTGATCCTCACCAACCTTGTATTGACAGGGCTGAGGGGTGTAGGGAAGACGGTCCTTTTGGAAGGTGCGTTGAAGCCATTGGCACGGAGCAAAGGGTGGTTGTGGACCGGGAATGAACTCTCAGAGACCATCAACATCTCCGAGGAGAAACTTGCGCAACGGCTGATCACGGACCTCTCCGTGATCACCAGCCAGTTCGAAGTGGATCGCCAGGTCATTGAAGGCATCGGCTTCCATCCACAGCGGGCAGAGCGAGTAGTCACCTTCGATCATGCCTTGATGGAGTCGCTTTATCGGGACACTCCTGGCTTGGTATCGGACAAGATAAAGGCAGTGCTCGAAGCCACTTGGCATGTGGTGAAGCCAAGCGGGGTGAAAGGCATCGTCCTCGCCTATGATGAAGCACAGAACCTGGCCGATCGTGCGGACCGGGACCAATATCCCCTGTCGTTGTTGTTGGATGTGTTCCAATCCATCCAGAAGAAGGGTATTCCGATCCTGTTGGTGCTGACCGGTCTGCCGACCCTGTTCCCAAAACTGGTGGAGGCCCGTACGTTCGCCGAGCGCATGTTCAAGGTGATGGTGCTGGACAAATTGGGGCAGTCCGATCGCAAGGACGCCATTGAAAAACCGATCGCGACACAACAATGTCCGGTCGCCTTCACGCCCATGGCGGTGAACGAGATCGCTTCGCGTTCGGGTGGGTATCCCTACTTCATCCAGTACATCTGCTACGAGATGTTCGAAGCCTACCTCGGCATGAGCGACGGCATACCCAACCCAGGGGTCACGGTAGCGCACATCGCTCGCAAACTGGACGGCGACTTCTTTTCTGGTCGGTGGAACAAGGTGACCGACCGACAGCGTGAATTGTTGCGGATCATCGCCGCGTTGCCGGGATCCGACGAGGAGTTCACCGTGCAGGACATCGCTGAGGCATCGAAGCAAGCCGATGGCAAGCCTTTCAGTCCGAGCCACGTGAGCCAGATGCTGGGCGCCCTGATGGAGGGTGGTCTTATCTTCAAGAACCGGCATGGCAAATACGCCTTCGCCGTGCCCATGCTTGCGGATTTCATCCGCCGTCAATCCAAAGAGATCGTTCCATGAGCAACGACAGCAAGCGTTTCACGCAATACGACGAACTCGATCTGCCTAAGGTCGCTGAAGAGGTCCTGAAACAATGGGAAGCCGAGGACACCTTCGGCCAAAGCCTGGAGCTGCGCAAGGACGCGCCACCCTTCGTGTTCTACGAAGGCCCGCCCAGCGCCAACGGACTGCCCGGCATCCACCACGTGATGGCCCGCACCATCAAGGACATCTTCTGCCGCTACCAAACGCAGAAGGGGCACCGCGTGGACCGCAAGGCCGGCTGGGACACCCACGGCCTGCCGATCGAACTGGGCGTGGAGAAGGAGCTCGGCATCACCAAGGAGGACATCGGGAAAAAGATCAGCATCGAGGAGTACAACGCCGCGTGCAAGAAGGCCGTGATGCGCTACACCGATGTGTGGAACGACCTCACCAAGCGCATCGGCTTCTGGCTCGACCTGGAGCACCCGTACGTGACCTACCACACCAAGTACATCGAGAGCGTGTGGCACCTGCTGAAGAAGCTCTACGACGACGATCTGCTGTACAAGGGCTACACCATCCAGCCGTACTCACCAGCCGCCGGAACCGGGCTTTCTTCGCATGAGCTGAACCAGCCCGGCACCTACAAGCCGGTGAAGGACACCAGTGCTGTCGCGCTCTTCAAGGTGAAGCCCGACCACGC
>JADLAI010000091.1 GCA_020848295.1 Flavobacteriales bacterium | reverse complement strand
TGGTGGAGGTGGGAGTGGGTTACCTGACGTTGGAACGCCGGAGCAACACCTTGAGCGGTGGGGAAACGCAACGCATCAACCTGGCCACCAGCCTGGGCAGCAGCCTGGTGGGTAGCATGTACATCCTGGATGAACCGAGCATCGGACTCCACCCGCGGGACACCCTGCGCCTGATCGATGTATTGCGGAAGCTGCGCGACCTGGGCAACACGGTGATCGTGGTGGAGCACGATGAGGAGGTGATGAAGGCCGCGGACCACATCATCGACATGGGGCCGATGGCCGGGTCGCACGGTGGTGAGGTGGTCTTCACCGGAACGCATGATGAATTGCTGCATAGTGAGAGCCTTACGGCGCGTTACCTCACTGGCCGGGAGCGCATCCAACGCCCCACGCACCACAAGCCGGTGCGCGATGAACTGATCCTACGCGGCGCCCGCGAGCACAACCTGAAGGATATCGATGTGGCCTTCCCGTTGAACATGTTGACCGTGGTGACCGGGGTGAGCGGTAGTGGCAAGACCACCTTGGTCAAACGTATCCTGTACCCGGCCTTGAAGCGGGAAATGGAGGGCTTCAGCGACCGCCCGGGTGAACACCGCAGCCTGGAGGGCGACCTGCACCGGATCGGGGCAGTGGAGCTGGTGGACCAGAACCCCATTGGCCGTAGCAGTCGTAGCAACCCGGTGACCTATGTGAAAGCTTGGGACGAGATCCGCCAATTGTTCAGTGAAGTGGACGTGGCCCGGATGCGGGGTTACCGGCCTGCGTTCTTCAGCTTCAATGTGGATGGCGGGCGTTGTGAGGTGTGCCAGGGCGAAGGCCAGGTACACATCGAAATGCAATTCATGGCCGACATCAGCCTCACCTGCGAAGCCTGCCACGGCAAACGGTTCAAGGAGGAGATCCTGGATGTGAAGGTGGGTGGCCGCGATGTGGCCGAGGTGCTGGACATGACGGTGGATGACGGGATCGCCTTCTTCCGGGAACATGCGTCGACCTCCACCGCATGCCAACGGGTGGTGAACAAGCTGCTACCCTTGCAGGAGACGGGGTTGGGGTATGTAAAGCTGGGCCAGAGCAGCAGCACCCTCAGCGGCGGGGAGGCACAACGCATCAAACTGGCCAGTTTCCTCGCCAAAGGCCAGGAGGAGCGCCCAACGCTCTTCATCTTCGACGAGCCCACGACCGGCCTGCATTTTCACGACATCGCCAAACTGCTCACCTCCTTCGACATGTTGATCGCCAATGGCCACAGCGTGTTGGTGATCGAGCACAACGCCGAGGTGATCGAGCGTGCGGACCACATCATCGACCTTGGCCCGGAGGGAGGCGACGGCGGTGGAACGGTGATCTACGAAGGCCCGCCCGAAGGATTGCGGAACGCCGCCGGATCGTACACCGGCGCGTACCTGCGGGGCCGCTAACGCAACAACGTCACATGGCCGGTGTGGGTGCGTGGCGCGGGATCGCGGGCACAACGGTCGCTCATGGTGATCACGTAGTAGTAGGTACCATCGGGATCGCGGTCGGCGAGGCTGTTGTCCTTCCCGCCATTCCAACCCTTGAGGGGTGCATTGGTCTCGTACATCAGCAGGCCCCAACGGTCGTAGATCTCCATGTTGAAATCGTCGATCGCCAGCCCTTCCACCTGGAAGGTATCGTTCTGGCCATCCCCATTGGGGGTGAACACGTTGGGGATCGTGGCCTCGCCACGACCATCCTCCGCGATGGTCACCTGCACCGTATCGGAGACCGCACAACCGGTCGCATCGGTGGCGTTGAACCAATAGGTTCCCTGCGTGTTCACGGTAAGCGTGGGGGTGGTGGTCCCATTGCTCCAGAGGATCTGCTGCACCTGGAAGCCGGGGATGACCTGTACCGCATTGGCCACACAGGTCACCACATCGGCCAAGGGTTCATGCGCAGGCGCCGGGATGACCACTACGGTATCGGCTCCCTGGCAGATGCCATCGGTCACCGTCACCAGGTACTCACCAGGTTCCGGGACGGTGATGAAACGGGTGGTTGCTCCGGTGGACCAGGCGTAACCATCGAAACCCGCACCGGCATCCAACTGGGTCGGTTGGCCATCGCACAAGCCCACCGGTGTAGCAAGTTCAAACACCAGCTCAGCGGGATCGAAGCGGATCGTGGACCGAGCGAAGGTGGTATCGGCACACACGGGATCGATCGCCGCCAGCACCACGGTGTACGAACCCGGCAACGCGAAAGTGTGCATGGGATCCTCCATGGTGGAGGTGGTCCCATCTCCGAGGTCCCAGAAGAACTGCGTGGTCCCTGTGCTTTGGTTCACGAAGGCCGCACTGTATCCCGCACAGCTCGTATTTGGTGTGGCCTCGAACTCCGCAGCGATGACCGCTGGCTCCACGACGGTCACGGTGGTGAAGGTGGTATCGCTCAGGTTACATGCCGCAGGATCGGTGCCGATCAATCGCACATTGAACGTACCGACGGAGGAGTAGAGGTGTTCCACAGCGACCCCTTCGACCTCAGCTGATCCATCACCGAAGTCCCACGTGTAGGTCACGGCATTGCCATCGGCCTCGAATTGGAAAGGAGTGCCGGTGCATGCGATCATGGAGGTGGCATCCACATTGATGAACGCCTGCACTCCTTGTTCGAAGTTGATCTTGAACACGCCCAGGTTGCAATTGCTGCTGGCCAGGGTGGTACTGAAGGCACCGGGCGTGGTGGGGAATGAGCCGGAACAAGCCGCACACACCGCCTGGTAGATGATGCCATCCTTATCGAAGCGCGAGGTACCACCGTCCACATGCTCTGCGGAGCTTCCACCGAAGAAGGTCGCATAATCCAGTCCGGCCGCATCGGGTTGCAGCACCATCAGGTAGAAATCACTGCCGTCCGTACCGGGTTGATACGCATCGGTGGTGACCGGTAACCCGAAGGTGGAACTGGAGGTCACCCCACCGGAAACGAAGTTGGTGCTCCCCCCCCATCCGCTGAAATAGATCTGGCCGCAGTTACTCACCAGGAAGGCCGAGGGCGCGACATTCTCGCTTCCGGTACCGCCGATCCTGGTGGACCATTGTAGGAAGCTGAGCCCGGCATCGTACTTCTGGATGAACTGGGTGGCCGACGGGTTATTATAGACACTGCCCACAACGGGGAAATTCCCTGCGGACTGCCCTACCACATAGACGTTGTCCAGCAGGTCCAACTGCACGAAATAGCTTTGGTCAAAGGCGGCGGTTCCGAGATAGGTGGCACCGGTAAGCGCCGCAGAGGATGGGCTGAATCGGGCGAGGTAACCATCCACACCGCCTGAATTCACCGGGGCATAAGGGGTACCGGCCATCGGCAGGTCGATGCTCTGGGTGCCGCCGGTGAGATACACTTCACCCGTCGATGCCGTTTGCACCCCGAAGCCGACGTCGCGACCGGTGCCGCCGTGATAGGTGGCCCAGTTCATGGTGGCCAGCGCAGGGTCCAAACAGAAGAGGTAGGCGTCGGAAAGGCCAGCGAGATCCGTTTGTGAGGCTTCGGGCGAAGTGAACAAACCGGTACTGCTCGTCGAGGTGGCCACAATGGGAGCGCCATTGGCACCGATGATGATCTCTCCACGGAACGGATCACCATAATTGTGGAGCAAGGGGGTGTCGGCACAAAGGCCATCGTTGGCGGTACCCCCGACGAAGGTGGCTCCGACCAATTCGGTTGCCGCCGCGTTCAAGTGGGCCACAACGATGTCCGAACCGGTCGGGTAACTCACGCCATAGGTACCACCGAAAGCGGGCGGCGGACCACCGCCGAAGCTGTCATCGTAACAACCATCCGTGGTCGGGAAGTCGCTGGAGGCGGAAGAGCCGAGGATGAAGAGTTCATCCTGAGCGTTCACCACCATGCTGTGCGGCACATCGCTGGAGGCGC
>JADLAI010000090.1 GCA_020848295.1 Flavobacteriales bacterium | reverse complement strand
TACAACTCGTCGAAGGGCAGCTTGCGCATGGCGAGTTCCTCGTTGTGGTCCGGCTCCGGCTCGAAGAAGGAGAGGTCCTGGGCCACGAAGAGGATGGCTTCCTCATCACTGGCCGAATTGCTCAGGTCCATGTGTAGGATCTCTGTCCAGCGCGCGGCCTCGATGCCTACCTCCTCCCGCAACTCGCGACGTGCGCTCTCGATCGGAGGAAGATCCCGGCGGCCGCCACCTTCCGGGATCTCCCAGCTGTACACACCGAGGGGGTAACGGTATTGGCCGACGATCCAGGTATTGAGGTCGGCATCCAATGCCACGATCCCCACAGCGAGGTTCTTGAAGTGG
The DNA here is from genome assembly GCA_020848295.1 of Flavobacteriales bacterium. Lineage (GTDB taxonomy): Bacteria > Bacteroidota > Bacteroidia > Flavobacteriales_F > PHOS-HE28 > PHOS-HE28. Next base: position 7,557 of record JADLAI010000090.1, on the reverse strand, counting down.
ATCACGCCATAAATGCCTGAACGGCCGCTGGGGTCGATCACCTCGTGATGGCTCACCGCGATCCACGGTGTACTGTACCGTTCCTCCACGCTGATCGTCTTCCAAGGGCCGCGCTCTTCCATGGGGGCAAGATAGCCGTGCCCTCCCCGTACCTTCGCGGCATGGCTGGGCGGATCTTCAAAAAAGGTGATCGTGTCGCCTTCGTCGACGAGGTCGGAGGTGGCGTGGTACTGGAAGTGCCCTCACCCGGACAAGTGAAGGTGCGCACCGATGACGGGTTCGTCCTGGTGCGTTCGGGGAAGGAGTTGGTGCCGTATGATCCCGAATACGTGAAGCAGGCTTACCGGATCAGCGACCACCAGGCAGGTATGGTGGCGGCGAACGATGCGTTGGAGGAGAGGAGGCAGCGGAGGAAGGGGGATGTGCGACCGGGGAAGACCATGAAGAAACCGGAAGACAACAGCGTGGCCGAGGTGGACCTGCACTTGCATGAGCTGGTGGAGGATGAAACGCGGTTGAGCCAGGGTGAGAAGCTGAAGTACCAGCTGGCGTACTTCGAACGGGCGCTGGAGGCGGCGATCCGCGATGGGAAACGCAAGTTGATCGTGATCCACGGAGTAGGGGAGGGTGTGCTGCGTGAAGAAGTGCGACGCATGTTGCAGTACTACGATGGGGTGCGTTTTCACGATGCCAACATGTCGCGCTACGGATCGGGCGCCACGGAGGTGGAGATCCTGCGCCATTGACGAGTTTGAACGGGTCGTTGAACGACCGTGTTCCTTGACATCCTGTGCATCGCTCCACCGCCGTTCGCCGTAAGGTGGAGGGAGGAAAGTCCGGGCAGCGTAGGGCAGCGTGCTTCCTAACGGGAAGGGGGCCACTTGGGAACGGGTGGTCCACAGAAAGTGCCGCAGAAAGGGAAACCGCCCGCCGCAAGGTGGGTAAGGATGAAAAGGTGCGGTAAGAGCGCACCAGTGCTTCTGGCGACAGGGCAGCTTGGTAAACCTCACGCGCTGAAAGACCATGTATACCGCGCGTTCCGAAATGCAGGAGCGAGGAAAGCCCGTCCTTCCAACGCCAGTTGGAGCGCGGAGGGTAGGTCGATGGAGCCCCATGGCGACAAGGGGCCTAGATAGATGGTGGAGGCCATCGCGAGGTGGTACAGAACCCGGCTTATAGATGCACAGGCCTTTTGATGAGGGGTCTTTCCACTGTACGGTGGAAGGGCCCTTCGCCTTTCCGGACCACGCGGCCTCTACCTTCGGCACGATGAACGATACACGCTCGCCTTGGAGGCGTCGTTGGAGGTGGCTTATCGGCACGGGTGCTTTCCTGGTGCTCGTGGAAGTGGTGTTGCGCGTGGGTTACGGTTTCTGTGATGCGGTGTTGATGCGTGCCGATCCGAATTACGAGTACATCGCACAACCCTCGCAGGACAGGCATCGCTTCGGGCATCGCATCACGTACAATTCGCTTTCCATGCGGTCCGAAGAGCCGGACAGCACGGCCATCATCGTGCTCGGTTGCGGCGATTCGGTGATCAATGGCGGCAGCCTCACGGACAACGATTCGCTCGCCACCAGCCTGCTCTGCACCGCGCTCACTGGTGCATTGGGGCGACCGGTGCAGGTGCTCAACATCAGTGCCGGAAGCTGGGGGCCGGACAATTGTGCGGCTTACCTGGCCAACACCCGGCTTCCCAAGGCTGCGGCTCTCGTTCTATTCGTCAGCTCGCACGATGCACACGACAACATGAGTTTCAAGAACGTGGTGGGTGTGCGCAAACACTTCCCCGATGAACAGTATATCAGTGCGATCGTGGAGTTGGTGGACCGGTATGGTTGGCCACGTTTCTTCAAACCTGCCACCACAGCGGAGGAAGAACTCGGGATCGATAAGGGCGAAGCCGGATTCAATACCGGATTCGCCACGTTGAAGCACTACGCCGATGAGCGGGGGATCCCGATGCTCATGTACCTGCATGCGGAACGATCGGAGATCAAGGCGGGGCACTACAACGAACAAGGGCAGGAGATCATCCGCTTCGCGGAAACGAATGGCATCCCGTTGATCCGCGACCTTGACCATGGGGCTACGGCGGTGGAACTACGCGATGGTATCCATCCGGGCAACGCCGGACAGCGCAGGATCGCCCGTGCCCTGGAACCTACGCTGGTGGAGGTCCTTTCCGGAACGCGCTGACCGATCGGTACGCCGTTTGCGTCGGTGCCGGGTACCTTTGCCCTGTGCGCAAACACCTTTCACTCTTCCTTCTGGCGCTGCCGATCCTGGTTCGTGCACAAGAGCCGGTCACCATCCACGGCAAGGTGATCACCAGCACCGACCAGCACACGTACTACGACCTGATGATCGTGAACAAGCGCACACGCACCGGCACATTCGGCAATGCGGATGGGTCCTTCACGGTGCAAGCGTTGCGTACGGATACGCTCATGATCGGTTCCATCGGGCACCGCACGGGCATGCTCTGCCTGGCCGATAGCGTGGATCGGGCCATCTACGACATCAAGATCCGCTTGATCCCCTTGCAGGTGCAGCTGGCCGAGGTGGAGATCCTGCCGGAACGCACGTTGAAGGAGATCCAAGCCGACATCGACAAGCTGGGCTACAAGGCGTCGGACTACAAACTCACCACCGTGAACGCTTTCGAGAGCCCGATCACCGCGCTGTACCAGGAGTTCAGCCGACGCGAACGGAGCAAGCGTCTCGTGGCCGAGCTGGAGAACGAGGATCGCAAGCGTGCCATCCTACAGGAGTTGTTGCACAAGTACGTGGAGTACGACATCATCAAGCTGAGCCCCGATGCCTTCGATGACTTCATCGAGTTCTGCAGCGTGCCGGATGAGGTGATCAAAGGTCTTTCGCAGTACGAATTCCTCGTGTACATCAAGCGGAAGTACGAACTGTATTCCAGCCTTGGTCCCACACGCAGGCATTGATCCGGATGAATGCGGTAGGAGGGTTCAAGCGTGCAAGAGAGAATGGGAGGCAGTCGGCACCCTCGCCTCCTCGCTCCCTCTTGCGCTTCCCACAACTGTTGCGCACCAGCCTCACCGCACTCACGTTCATCTCCACGTTGATCGTCAGCGCACAGGTGGATCGGATCGCCACGGAAGTCGAGTTGGATGAGGTGGTCATCACCGCGCAGAAGGAAGGCTTCAATGTCGAGGCATTCATCAAGCAGGTGATGGAGGATACCACGTTCCACAAGGCCTTCCTCAACACGCGTTATCATCCGCATCGGCTGCGCAGTGTGCTGAAGGTACGCGCGAAGGACGAGAAGGAAACGGCCACGCTATACCGTACCGGCTTGCTGCATCGCGATGGCGCGGAAGTGTGGCTTCAACTGGACACCGTCCACGAAACAGGCAAGCTCCGCCACCGGGATAGCACCTTCCGCTACCTCACGGCCGAGATGTACGACGAGGTCTTCTTTCCGAAGGGCCGGATCGTGGCGGACAACACGGTGGCTTCGCGCAAGCTGGAACTACAGCGTGGCAGCAGGATCGAACGATACAAGAGTGAACTGAAGAAGTTCATGTTCGATCCCGGAAGCGAGATCGGTAGCGTACCCTTCATCGGCCACAAGCTCGCGCTCTTCAACGAGGACATGGCGCCACTCTACGACTTCAAGATCAGTGCAGGAGAACGCAACGGGCATCAATGCTGGGTCTTCAGCGCTGCAGCCAAACCCGAGTTCCGCGATGGTCGCACGGTGATCAAGACCATGGATACCTGGTTCGACCATGTGACCAACAACGTGATCGCTCGGCAGTACCGCATCGCGCATAGCTCCGTCATCCTCGACTTCGACATCCGGATCCGCGTGGTGAACAGCATCGTCGACGGTGCCCTTGTGCCCACCCAGGTGGATTATGATGGGGACTGGGACATCCCGATGAAGAAGCGGGAACTCGTCAGGTTCGTGCTGGAGTACAGTGGGTGGCGGATCATTGGGTGAGTGGCGCTCCTCACCGATGGCTGTCGTTTGTTCTACCGGAACGGTGGGGAAGGAACGGACGATCATGGGTGGCGGGATGCGCAATGGTATGAAACCCGCGCACTTCTCCATGTTCGCACCACTCGCCATGATCAGTGCGGAAGGGCTGGGATCCGGACCTTCATCACCGGCTCCGTAGGGTGTTCTGTACGACCAGATCCCGGAGCGCGGCATCACGGCTGTTCGGGATGGATCACCTGAATAAAGTACCTATGACCAGCATGTCCGATGGTCGATCTGTTTGAGCCGTCGATAACAGGATCATCCTTTGTTGGCTGGTCACGCTTCCACCCAGAGCGATCTTAGGCTGAACGCGACGGAATGCCAATGGCCTTGAATATGTCTGGAACCGGCTATATTTGTCCTGTTCGTGGCATAAATAGATATTTCAACCACAACTCGTGTGACCTATCTCGACTTTGCCGCTGCTTTTGCAGATCGGCCGTGCTTCACCGAACGAGAGGTGCGCTTGGTCTTTCCGGGCTTTGATGGTCGGCAACTGCATCATTGGCAGAGGAAGGGCTATGTGGAACGCCTGCGCAAACCGTGGTACCGCATCGCGAAACGACCGTGGAGCCAGTTCGAGCGATGGACGGTGGCGAATCGCATTCAAGCACCATCGTACATCTCGTTGGAGTCGGCACTATCGCATCACGGCTTCATCCCCGAAGGCGTGTTCCACATCACGTCCATCACCACGCTGCACACACGCGTGTTCGACATCGGAAGGACGCGCTACTTCTACCGCAACGTGAAGCCGAGCTACTTTTTCGGCTATGACATCCTGGAGAAGAACGGCCTGGCGGTGCGGATGGCCGACGCGGAGAAAACGCTGCTTGATCTGCTCTACTTGAACGTGCGGCACCGCACTGCAGATGACTTCGAGGCATTGCGGCTCGATCGATCGGGCATACGCGAGGTTTTGAGACCGGACGTATTCGCCGACTACCTCACGCTCGCGGGCAACGCTGCCCTCGCTCACCGTGTGAAGAACTTCAATCGATGGCTCCATGATCACCCTCGCTAACATCAAGAAGGCCTATCCGACCGAGTTGCAGGACGAGGATCATTTCCTCCTGCGCGAATACTTGCAGTACCGGCTGTTGGAGATCATCTATAGGTCACCTTTCGCCGAGAAGCTGGTGTTCCTGGGTGGCACGTGTTTGCGCATCGTCCATGGCAATCGCCGGTTCAGTGAGGACCTCGACTTCGACAACTTGGGACTCACCAAGCCGGAGTTCGCGCAAGTGGGCGACCTGGTTCAGCGCGAGTTGTCCCGAGAAGGCTACGAGGTAACGGCCGAAATGGCGGGTATCTCAGCGTTCCGCTGCAAGGTGAAGTTGCCCGGCCTGTTGTTCCAGCACGGCCTGAGTGGTCACAAAGAGCAGACGGTGCTCATCCAGTTGGACACCGAGCCGCAGCGCTACGACTACGTCCCCGAGGTGTTCTTTCTCTCCCGCTGGGAGGTGCGGCAGGATATCCGCTGCTGCCCGCTACCACTATTGCTCGCGCAGAAGTGCCACGCCATCATGGACCGTAAGCGCAGCAAGGGCCGCGACTTCTTCGATGTATCGTTCCTCCTGGGACTCAACGTGGTGCCTGACATGCGCTACGTGCAGCAGAAGATGAAGCTCCCAACCACCGAGGCACTGGGCGAGGCATTGCTCGATCATTGCGCCTCGCTCGATATGGAGGCCATGGCCGCCGATGTGGAGAAATTCCTCTTCGATAAGAACGGGATGAAGGGTGTGACGAGGTTCCCGCAGATCATCCGGCAGAAGTGGTTGGGCTGAACGCAGTAAGGCCCGCGGACCTTGCGGTCTCCGGGCTTGGGCGCTACCTGCTACATTCCACACCCATGGCACCGCAGCTTGTTCCATGAAGCAGTGATCGGTGGCCAGGCACATAACGGGACGCTGGCGAATATGCGGTCGTTCAGGAGGTGAAGGAGGGTGCGATGATCGCGGCCTCTCAACCTTTCACACGCTCACCTGAATGTTGCAATTGACGGTTCGGACCTTCAAAATTGGTTCAGGGAGATCGCCGGCAGGTAGTGCATGCTGGACCCATCCGATGGTGAAAGGCGGCGTGCGTGGGAGGGCCACGGCGTTCGCTCTTTCACCCACGAAACCGGATCGGGGTAGGTGCAGAAGCATCACGATCGGTTCAACGCCAGGTGAATGGCACCCAGGGCAATGAAGGAGGCCACCAAGGCGATCCACCACAGGATGCGATCCCGTTTGCTGGGAGGACGGTGCATGGCACCACAACTCATTCGCGTACGATGGTGAACGACCGATCCCCGGCACGGACCAAGTAGAGCCCTGCTGGGTAGCTGCTCAGGTCAAGGATGACACCGGTTCCTTGGCGCTGTGCGGAGATCGGAAGACTTCGCCCTGTGGCATCGAAGAGTTGGGTGGCCGTGCCTTGCGGAATGTTCGTGATGCGCACGGATCCCTTGGTGGGGTTCGGGTAGGCTTTAATGGCTGGAATGTTCCGGCCAGAAGAGACAGACGTGTTGATTTCGTACAGTCCAGTGATCTCTGAAGCACTCAACACGCGGTACCAAATACCGAAGTCATCAAGTGATCCGATCATGAAGCAGCACGTATTGGAGCCATTGTCGAAACGAGATCCGAAATTGAGATGTGGATTCGTCAAAGAAGGATGCTGGAAGTTTGATGCGCATGCCACTTCGTTGTTGACGTACAAGGTCGAAGTTTCCGTAGCATAGTTCACCGTGACAAGGACATGGAACCACTCGTCCAGCACGAAAGGGTCACTAGCGTAGCATTCACCAGCACCTGCACCAGCTGGCCCGTTATGGTTATTGTATTGCACATTACCGCTCCCTTCATTGTTCAACAGCACATGAATGGCTGAGTTGTCGTTGGAGCGGAGGTCGAATAGGTCGGTGTTTGACGTTGACAAGGATGTTCCCTTAACCCAAAAGGAAATGGTAAGGCCTTCGTCCGCGTTTGTATCGATCGAAGGCAAAGTGCTGCCGACTTGGATCAGCGAGGAAGAGCCACTGAACGCGTAGGCCGAATTGGGATTTCCGTGCCTATCCATATCAAGCGTGGCACCGGACACGGTCCCGTTGTATCCATTGCCAGTTGCATCACTGGCATTGCCATTGAACGGCCATCAGCCAACGAGCCCATTGGTGGGCACATAGCTTGGCACTTGGGCATGCATGTTCGGGACTATCAGGGGAGACACGAAGAGCGCGAAGAGTATCCGATGGGTCATGGATGTATGGTTGGGTTGGTCTTTTATATCTTTTCCGTGGCAAAGGATACCGCTTCAGCTCTTGGCCTCGACATTATGTGGGCCTGTTGCTGGTAGGGCGGTTCACTTGCTGTCATTGTCGAATGGCCGATCAACCACAGGTAAGAAGTACTGTCTTTATAGATCCGGCGAGATTTCGTTTGGATCCTGACGGGCGGATTGGTTTGTTCGCGGCATGAAGAGACACGACGCGCGGAAGGACACCCTTGAGGTGAAGCATGAACGACGCAAGCAAGTGGTGCGCC
>JADLAI010000089.1 GCA_020848295.1 Flavobacteriales bacterium | reverse complement strand
CTGGACCGCGGCATGAACCGGGTGACCGACACCTGCATCCCCGAGCACGAGGCCTTCCGCCGCCTGGAGAAGCATGTGCTGGACCTGTGGACCGCCGACGACAAGAGCGGCGACCGCCGGTTCCCCCACGAGTACTTCTACGCGATGATCAACTCCGGCGTGCTCCAGCAGTACTACCAGATCGACCCGAAGGATAGCTGGATGGTGGCCGCCGCCGAACGCAACCTGCCGATCATCTGCCCCGGCTGGGAGGACAGCACCCTGGGCAACATTTTCGCCGGCCACTGCATCAGCGGCGACTGCAAGCCGGGCATGATGAAGAGCGGGATCGAGTACATGATGTTCCTGGCCGATTGGTATACCAACAACTGTGGGCCGGATGGCATCGGATTCTTCCAGATCGGGGGCGGCATCGCCGGCGACTTCCCCATCTGCGTGGTACCCATGCTGCACCAGGACCTGCAACGGGACAACATCCCCTTCTGGAGCTACTTCTGCCAGATCAGCGACAGCACCACCAGCTACGGAAGCTATAGTGGCGCCGTGCCCAACGAGAAGATCACCTGGGGGAAACTGGATATCGGAACCCCTAAATTCATCATCGAAAGCGATGCTACTATCGTGGCGCCTCTCATATTTGCATACGTCCTTGACATGTGACCCATGCAACGTCTGATCCGCTCGTTCAACACCCTTACCGACGAACTGAAGGAGACCCTTCAGGAGCAGTACCCCGATGGGATCGATTCGTCGCACATCAAGACCATCCCCACCGCCAAAGGGGACATGCTACGTGTGATCGAGCTACGAACACCCGATGCACTGTACCTGATCAAGATCAATCCCGAAAGCCGGGAGGAGATCGAACAATTCCTCGACCAGGAGGATGGCGCGGCCTCCCCTGGTGAAGATGGAGAGGATGCGCCGGACATGGAAGGTACCGAGGGTGCGGACGAGGATGAGGCGGAGGATGCCGACGACGATGGCGGGGACGATGATGATCAGGACGACGATGATCCTGCGGATGAGGACGACGGGGACGATGATGAGGACTGAATCCCGTTCGCGGGAAAGCAGATGACCTTGCACCAGTTGGTCGCAAGTACGAAGAACACCTCCTCTCAGTAGCTCATCGTCCGATCCGCGGGCTCCTTCTGCTGTGCGGAAGGTCAAAGCGCATCTTTGGCCCACCCCTTACTGCGAAATGGTATAATTGGTATCACCCGCTTGCCCGGTTCGCTTCCGACCCCTACGGACCAGGCCGGGATCCACCCGTTCCACAGCACCTGGCCCCTTTCGGCAGCGAGGAACACGACCCCCTTGGAGAACGAATGGCGCATGTCCGCTATGGGACCGGTACATCCCGCTCCGATCAGAACGACAGCCGACCCTGCTGCTCCATGGCCATGCGCAACTGCCCCACTTCCTTGCGGAGTTCCACCACGCTACGGGCCAGTTCATCGCGGCTCAGGTTGGGTTCGGGTAGTTCGGCACTGATGAAGTGGACGAATTTCCAGATCTCCAACACGTTGGCCACCTGTACTTCGTACGGCGAATAGATCGGGTTGGTACTGCACAACACCAAGGTCCCCTTCTCCTTCACCTGGCTGTACACCACTTTGAAGACGATGCCATCGTCCTTGGTGACCACGATGTACGGTTGCCCGTCGCGGATGGTCTGCCAGTTCTGCACGTACTCGCCCGTGACCCATGACCCGTCGTTGACCGGAGGCATACTGTCACCGCTGATCTGGAAGGTACGGTACTTCCGGTCCTTGGCCAGGAAGGGCATCCTGAAGGTGGGCAGGATGCTGATGTACTCAGGATCGGCATAGCCCAACGCATAGCCCGCCTTGGCCTTCTCGGGCACCAGTTCCACATTCTCGCGGTCCTCGCTATCCACTGTCGTGGCCAACACACGCAGTCGACGACCGCTGAGGTCGATGTCGCCACCCCGTTCCAGGATGCCGATCTGGCTTTCGCTCAGGGCGGGCAGGTCGTCCTTGAGCAGCTTGTCGATGCTCACCTTGAAGTATTCGCTCATGCGCACCAGCAGGTCGAACGAGGGTTCGGCGCTGCCATTCTCGTAGCCGCTGTAGCTGCTGCGCTTGACGTCGAGCGCGACGGCGACCTCCTCCTGCGAGCGGCCGCGACGCTGGCGAAGGAGCTTGATGTTGGATCCGAAGAGCGGGGTTGCCATGGTCGTTGGGGTGTTGAGCGTGATGATCAGTTCCGTTGTGTCGGCGTGAAGAGTCGTTCGAGATCGTTCAGGGTGGTTGCGACATCCGCGCCACTTCCTCCAGCGCGTTGGCCCAGACGTTCCAAGCGTAGCAAGATGTCCTGGTTGGACACGAGCACCTGGCGCATGCGCACGAAAAGGGCCATGATGCGCACACTGATGGCAACAGCCCGTTCGCTGCCCAGTACACAGGCCAGCATGAGCACACCCGCAGCACTGTATGCACGGGGAGCTTCGCCCACGATGCGCCGAACGGTCAACGGCAAAGTGGCCACTTCATCGGCGGTAAGCTCCAACAAATGGTGTGTGGGAAAGCGACCAACGTGCAGCGCGACCTGGTGTTGAAGCGATGCAAGCTCCACACCGTACAGATCAGCGAGGTCCGCCTCCAGGATCACGAACTCCCCACGGATCGCGTGGGTCTTTCGCGCCAGATCTTCATCCGGAAAAGGTTTGGGGCCGTACTGGAATGGCGGCTCCTGTACCAAGTTGGTAGCGGGATCGAGTGTGTACGTGGTGGGCATGATCGGTTCGGAATGAATGGTCATTGGCCGGTGGGCTTGAAGCCGATGGGCCTGCCCTGCCGCTCGGCGGGCGAGACCAAGGCGGTGAGGTGATCGAAAATGGCCTGGATCTCCTCGTCGTGCGTGGAGAGGCGCCCTTCCAACTCTTCCAGTTTCTGAAGCACCTCATGGTGCGCGAGCAGCATTTCCCTCATACGGGTGAAAACGCGTATAATGTGGATGTTGACCAGGATGGCCTGCTCGCTGTTCAACACGCTGGAAAGCATGGCCACGCCTTGTTCGGTGAAGGCCATGGGGAGATACTTCGAGTGCTCCCCTTGCTTTAAGGTGCCAATTTGGCTCCTTAAAGCCTCGTTCTCTTCATCGGTCAATTCGAACATGAAGTCCTCCGGGAAGCGCCCCAAGTTCCTTCGTACCTGGCGCTTAAGCTGTTTGGTCTCCACTCCGTAGAGCTCGGCGAGGTCGCGGTCCAGCAGAACGCGCTGGGCCCGGATAAGGTGGATACGACCCGTGATAACCGCATCGGGCGGGGTGGCCACCACATACTTGGCCGAAGGCTCCAGGACCAGGGTAGCGTGCAGCGTATTCATGACCTGCTGTTCTTGTATCCGATCCGCTTGCGAGGCTCCGTAGGTGGATCCAATAACCGCCTGAGGTGGTGAAGGATGGTCTGGATCTCGGCATCGTGGCCCTCCACCTTGTGCTCCAGCCGCTGCAGTTGGATCAGGATGTCCTTGTGGATGGTCAGCGCCTCGCGCATGCGCACGAAGAGGTCGATGATGCGGATGCTGACGGCGATGGCCTGCTGGCTCTTGAGCACGTTGGCCAGCATGAGGAGGCCGTGCTCGGTGAAGGCGAAGGACGTGTACTTGGAATGCTCGCCTTGCTTTAAGGTCGCATTTTGCGACCTTAAAGCTCGGTCTTCCTCCATGCTGAGTTCGAACATGAACGCCTCCGGGAAGCGTTCCATATTCCGGCGCACCTGCTCTTTGAGCCGCTTAACGGGCACGCCATAGAGTTCGGCCAGGTCGCGATCCAACATCACCTTCTGCCCACGGATGTGGTGGACCCGGCCAAGGAGTTCCTGATCGGACAGGGCCAGGTAGGGCGCGGGCGGCTCATTCGCGATGTGCGTGAGCGGCTCCAGGTCCGTGAAGACCGGCTTGGTCATGATCGCCAACGTTTCCATCAATACGCGGATCAAATTTCCGACAGCGCAAACATAATGACTAAATTACCGGACGCAACATGACGGGTATTTTGTCAACAGGATTTTGTTGGCCGGACGGGGACCCGCGCCCGGGATGGGAGCGGCGGCCCGGTGCAGCGGAGCGCGAGCAGCGCACGATGCGAGGAGGCTGCGACGAAGGAGCAGACCCCGCAGCACGATGCGCTGCCGCGCGCAGCAAGCCGACCACAGCGGACAGCCCGTTAAGGCGCCCCGAATAAGCAATTAGAAATTCCGAATTGCCAATTCCCCATGGAACGTACCATCCAACACCTGGACCTGTAAGGGCGCATCATGATGCGCCCCAACACTATGGAACGCACGATCCAGCATCTGGACCTCAATACCTTCTTCGTGAGCGTGGAGCGCCTGCGCGAGCCGAAGCTGAACGGCAAGCCGGTGCTGATCGGCAGCGACAGCGACCGCGGCGTGGTGGCCAGTTGCAGCTACGAGGCGCGTGCCTTCGGGGTGCGCAGCGCCATGCCCATGAAGATGGCCAAACAACTGTGCCCGGAGGCCATCATTCTGCGCGGCGACAGCGGGGCCTACCTGAAGAAGAGCGATGAGGTGACGGAGATCATCCGCGCGCATGTGCCGCTGTTCGAGAAGAGCAGCGTGGACGAGTTCTACATCGACCTGAGCGGCACGGACAAGTTCCACGGCAGCCGCAAACTGGCGGCGGAGCTGCGGCAGCGCATCATCAAGGAGAGCGGGCTGCCCAACAGTTTCGGCCTTTCGGTGAACAAGACGGTGAGCAAGGTGGCCACCGGCGAGGCCAAGCACGGTGCGGGCGAATGGTACGTGGAGCGCGGCACGGAGAAACCTTTTCTGGCGCCCATGCCCATTGAGCGCATCCCCGGCGTGGGCGAGAAAACGGCGCACCTGCTGCGCAGCATGGGCGTGGCGCGCATACACACCCTACAGGAACTGCCGATCGACCTGATGCAGCGGCTGCTGGGCGAGCACGGGCCGGTGTTGTGGCGCAAGGCCAATGGCATTGACGATAGCCCCGTGGTGGCCTGGCACGAGCGCAAGAGCATCAGCACGGAGCGCACCTTCGAACGGGATACCATTGATGTGGTGAAGTTGAAGGGGCTGCTCACCGCCATGGCCGAGAGCCTCGCTTTCCAACTGCGCAAGGGGCAGAAGCTCACCAGTTGCGTGGCCGTGAAGATCCGCTACGCTGATTTCAGCACGCACACGCGGCAGCAGCGCATCGGCTATACCGCCTGCGACCATATCATCCTCCCGGTCATCCACGATCTGTTCCGCGTGCTGTACGATCGCCGCCAGCGCATCCGGTTGATCGGCATCCGTTTCAGCCACCTGGTGGGCGGTGGCCACCAGATGGACGCCTTCACCGACACGCAGGAGGCCATGGACCTCTACCAGGCCATGGACCGGATCCGCAAGCGTTTCGGCGACCGCACCGTGATGCGCGCGGCGGGCATGGAGGCCAAGAGCATCGGCCGCATGGACAACCCCTTCGATGGGCAGGCGCCCGTGCTGCTGGCGAACAGGAGGAGTTGAAATGCCCGATACAATACCATCTCGCAGTAAGGTCCAGCCCGATCTCATTGGGATCCTGAGTACGGAAGTTGTTTGTTCGCGGCATGAAGAAGCATGACGCACGCAAGGACAGTTCGGAAGTGAAGCACGAGCGGCGCAAACAAGCCGTGAGGTTGCACCTACTAAGACGGTGGCAAAGAAGCGGTCGAGCAGCAGGTGAAAAGGTGCGAGAGTGCGAGAGTTACGTCTCTCGCACTCTCGCACTTTCGCACCCCATGGTTCATTCTGACCAGGATGATCGAGAGACCGGATCTTCACCTCCGGCTCAGTAAAAGGCAAGGGGGCCCTATGGAGGTCGCCCAACTCACCGG
>JADLAI010000088.1 GCA_020848295.1 Flavobacteriales bacterium | reverse complement strand
CCGGACCGTGTTGCATGGCCCGGAGGGGACCTCCACGGTGGCATGTCACCCCAACATCCACCAACAACCCTATTGTGCCATGAAGATCTTCGATGCGAAACACATCAAGAACATCGTTCTGCTCGGCTCCCACGGATGCGGCAAGACCACGCTGGCCGAAACCATGCTCTTCGAAGCGGGTCTGATCCAACGCCGCGGCCGAGTCGAGGACAAGAACACGGTGAGCGACCATACCGACCTGGAGCACGAACGGGGAAGCAGCGTGTACAGCACCGTACTGCACACCGAGTGGCGGAATTACAAGATCAACATCATCGATACGCCCGGCCTGGACGACCTCGTGGGCGAAACGATCCCGGCCCTGCGCGTGGCCGATACCTGCGTGCTGTTGCTCAATGCCCATCACGGTGTCGAAGTGGGCACCGATCTGGTGTGGGAACACCTGCAGCGCTACGATCGACCGGTGATCGTCGGGGTGAACCAGCTGGATCATCCGAACGCCGATTTCGATGGTACCGTGGCCCAGGCGCGGGAGCACTTCGGTAGTGCGGTCACCGTGATGCAGTATCCCGTGGAGCAAGGCGATGGCTTCCACCGGATCATCGACCTCTTGAAGATGACCATGTACGTCTTCAAGGATGCGGGCGGCAAACCGGAGAAACAACCGATCCCCAACAACGAGAAGGAACGCGCCGAGGCCCTGCACAAGGAATTGGTGGAGAAGGCCGCCGAGAACGACGAGACCCTGATGGAGCACTACTTCGACAAGGGCGAATTGGACGAGGATGAGATGCGGATCGGGTTGAAACAGGGCATGATGAAACGCACCTGCTTCCCGGTGTTCTGCCTCAGCGGACTGCGCAACATGGGTAGTGGCCGTTTGATGGGATTCATTGACAATGTGGCTCCTGCAGCATTGGAGATGCCTGCGGAGGAATTGGTGGATGGCGGGAGCCTCCAATGCAAGGCCGATGGACCGGCGGTGCTCTTCACCTTCAAGACCATCATTGAGCCCCGTGCAGGACACATCACCCTGTTCAAGGTGATGAGCGGCGAAGTGACCGAGGGCACGGACCTCGTCAATGACAACACCGGTTCCACAGAACGCATCAACCAACTCTTCATCGTGGATGGCAAGGAGCGCAAGCCCGTGCAGAAACTCGTGGCCGGGGATATCGGCGGTACCATCAAGTTGAAGGACACCGCCACCGCACACACGCTCCATTCACCTGGAAAGAGCATCAAACTTCGACCCATCGCCTTCCCCGAGCCGCGGTTGCGCCAAGTTGTGAAGGCCACTGACCAGAAGTTGGAGGAGAAACTACATGCCGCCTTGCTGGAGGTCCAGAAGGAGGACCCCACCATCGTGCTCTCGTACAGCCGCGAGACCGCGCAACAGTTGGTGGGTGCGCAGGGGGAATTGCACCTCAGCCTCCTCAAATGGAAACTGAACCACCTCTACAAGGTGGATCCCGTCTTCAGCAGTCCGCGTATCCCCTATCGGGAGACCATCCGCAAGAGCGCCGATGCCAGTTACCGGCACAAGAAGCAGACCGGAGGAAGCGGCCAGTTCGGCGAGGTACACCTGCGGATCGAACCCTGGTACGAAGGCATGTCCGAACCCACCGGCCACAGTGTGCGCGGCAAGGAAGAACACGATCTGGTCACGGGCGGCAAACTCGTCTTCTACAACTGCATCGTGGGCGGCGTGATCGACAACAAGTTCATGCCGAGCATTCTCAAAGGCGTGATGGAGAAGATGGAGAAAGGCCCCTTGACCGGCTCGCCCGCACGCGACATCCGCGTGATCGTTTACGACGGGAAGATGCACCCGGTGGACAGCAACGACATCAGTTTCAAGATCGCCGGGCTGCAAGCCTTCCGCGAGGCATTCACCAACGCCGACCCGCAACTGATGGAACCCATCCAAGAGCTGGAAGTGCGCGTGCCCGCCGACCTGATGGGCGATGTGATGACCGACCTTCAAGGCCGACGCAGTATCGTGATGGGTGTGGACAGCAGCGGTCGGTACCAGGTGATCAAGACCCATACGCCGCTGGCCGAACTGGACCGCTACAGCACCACATTGCGCAGCCTGACCCAGGGTCGTGGTACGTACACCGAACGATTCCTGGCGTACCAGCCCGTGCCCAATGAGTTGCAGCATAAGTTGGTGAACAGCCACCAGGAGACAGCGGTGGAAGCCTGAACGACCCTACAGGAACAGAGCGCCTCCTCCAATTCGGACGAGGCGCTCTGTTGCCCTTGGGCTGGTCCACCGTACCTGCTGTTGACGGAAGGACCCCGATCAGAACAGAGCTGCGCACGATCTTCGTTGCCAATGCGTGGACTGGTCCTGGCAACACTGTTCTCCGGAGCCATGGTACACGGCCAGACCGGTCAATTGGTGTGCAAGAACCTGACCACCGCGCGTACCATTGAACGGATCATCGTGGATGGTGTGCTCGACGAACCTTCCTGGTCCACCGCTGCGATCGCAACGGATTTCGTCCAGAACGAGCCGCGCCCGAACGAACCCTCGCGGTCCCGTAGTGAGGTACGGGTACTCCACAGCGACCGGGCCATCCATATTGGCGCGACGCTCCACGACACCCCCGACAGCGTGATGATGCGGTTGAGCGGGCGCGACGAGGATGTGCTCACCGACCAATTCAGCGTTACAATTGATCCCTGGCGCAGTGGGAGGAACGGATTCCAGTTCACCGTGACCGCGGCTGGGGTGCAGATCGATGCCATTGTGGCGAACGAGGAGGAGGATGTGAACTGGCATGCGGTGTGGTATAGCGCTACACGATCCACCGACCAAGGCTGGGTAGCCGAGATCAGCATACCCTATTCGGCCTTCCGCTTCCCGATAGTAAAGGACGCGATATGGGGTCTGCAATTCATGCGACTGGTGGGTCGTACCCGGGAGAAGAGCTTTTGGAACCCGGTGGACCCCTTGCAGGATGGCTGGCTCCGGCAATGTGGTACGCTCAGTGGAATTTCCGGGATCGATCCACCCATGCGCCTGATGCTCCTGCCGTATACATCCGTGTATGCACAGCACTCCCCAATGGACGGATCGGATCGGAAGCAATGGACAAGCACCTTCAACGGTGGCATGGATGTGAAACTCGGTATCAGCGATGCGTACACCCTGGACATGACCCTGATCCCCGATTTCGGCCAGGTGGTGAGCGATAATGTGGTGCTCAACCTCAGCCCGTTCGAGGTGCAGTACAACGAGAACCGCCAATTCTTCACCGAGGGAACCGA
Source organism: Flavobacteriales bacterium (assembly GCA_020848295.1). Taxonomy (GTDB): domain Bacteria; phylum Bacteroidota; class Bacteroidia; order Flavobacteriales_F; family PHOS-HE28; genus PHOS-HE28. The sequence goes on along the minus strand of JADLAI010000088.1, from coordinate 5,656 downwards.
ACTCTTCCAGCGTGGCGATGTGTTCTACAGCAGACGCATCGGTGGGGAACCGTTGCTGCGCGATGAGCTGTACGACGGCTTGGATGCAGGTGATGAAGTGACCGATGACCCCGCTGTGAGCAAGTTGATGAACGCCACCAAGGTGAGCGGTCGTGGTGCGAGCGGTCTGGGCATCGGCGTGCTCAACGCCTTGACCCGTGCCACATTCGCTACGATCACCGATAGCCTGGGGAACACACGGCAGGTGCTTACCGACCCGCTCACGAATTACAATGTCACGGTGGTTGACCAGCAACTACCGAACAACGGATATGTGAGCCTGATCAACACCATTGTGTTGCGAGAGGGCACCACCTACGACGCCAACACCACGGCGGTGGACCTGCTCCTGAACAACAAGTTGCGTACGGTCCAAGGTGCCGTTGTGGGACGCATCTCCCGGAAGTTGGGCCCCGTATTGGATCGAAGACCCGGGTACTCCTACGAAATGCGACTGAGCAAAACAGGGGGAGCACTCACCTATGGAGCGGCCTTCAAGGAATTCTCCCCGGAGTATGATCCGAACGACCTCGGTTTCTGGCCCTGGGTGAACCAGCGCAGCGTGGAACCCGAACTGGAATACGTGAAATACAGACCCAAGGCCCCGTGGCAGCGCTGGAGCATTGGCTTCAACGGTGAATATGAACGGGTGATCCAGCCGGACCACTTCGGCAACCTGGCCATGGAGGTCAATACATTCTGGAAGCATCAGAACTTCTCCGCTTTCGGCGCTACCATCCGCGTTGAACCGATCAGGACCTACGACCAATTCGAGGCCCGAACCCCTGGCCGTTTGTATGCCCTCCCCACCAATGTGCTGTATGAGGCCTGGGTGAGTTCCGACTACAACCGCCCCTACGCACTGGACCTGTTCTTCGGCCACCGCCGGTTCGACGATCTCAACAGGCGCAATTCCCTGGTTGAACTGGAGCAGCGGTTCCGGTCCACGGACAAGCTCTTCTTCATCCTCCGAACATCGCACGAGGACAAACGCGACGATGTGGGATGGGTGGCCACGGCGGATGAGGGGATCATTCTGGGCCGCCGCGACCAATGGACCTCGGAGATCGGACTGGAAGGCAGCTACACCTTCACCAATGAACTCTCGTTGAACGTGGACCTGCGCCACTACTGGAGCCGTGCTCACTACGTCGGCTACCATGCCCTTTTGCCCGATGGCGAGTTGGCCGCGACCGGATACACCGGCCTGTTCGAGGATGGTTCATCGAGCCATGACGTGGACTTCGACGCGTTCACCGTGGACCTGTGGCTGCGCTGGACCTTCGCACCGGGCAGCGAGATCACAATGGGATGGAAGGACAACATCTTCGCCTCCGAGGACGTGGTGGATCGGAACTACTTCCACAACTTGCGGAATACCTGGTCCGAACCAGGGATCAACAGCCTCTCAATAAAGGCGATCTGGTTCCTTGACGCCGGTTCATTGCTCACCCGGAATAAGCCATGAATTCAGCCAGAAGCTTCGGACGTGTGATCGTTCAGGCATTCGCGCTGGGACTGCTCCCCGCCTGCAATTTCGCACGGATGCATGCACGCCATTGCGTGAACCGCTTGGAGCGGGAGGGGTATTCATCCCACAGCTTCACCGACAGCCGTGGTGCGCATCATGCATGGGCGCGGGATACCGGCAAACCGAAGATCCTCCTGATACACGGGTACTCCGGTTCGGGTGCCCAACAGTGGAGCAGGACCGCCAAATTGCTCGGCAACAACTATGACGCGATCATGCCCGACCTGCTCTGCCACGGCCACAGCACGACGGATTGGGGCCATGCTCCCGGTGGGAACATCGAAGCCCAGGTCGCCCATTTGATCCTGTTACTCGACAGCCTTGGCACCACTGGACCCATGGACGTGGTCGGAAGTAGCTACGGTGGTGGTGTGGCCGCACGCCTTGCCGAACTCCACCCGCATCGCGTGAAGAAACTCGTGCTTTACGATGCGCTCGTCAGCGACTATAGCAGTTCCCTGGCGGACAGCATCGCACGATCGGTCGGTGCTCCGGGGATGCTCGGTGTGTTCGGATCGATCCAAGCGCAGGACCTGCGTTATGGGATCCGACTTTCCCTTTTTCGCCGACCACCCTTGCCAGGTTTCATCCTGCGCCAGTTCTACGAAGCCAATGTGAAGGACAAACGACCGGACCAGTCCACATTGATCCAGGACCTACTGGACCACGAGGCGGACTTCGCCACGAAGGCCTACGACTGGCGAGTGCCGGTGTACCTGATCTGGGGAGAAAAGGACGAGCTGATCCCCAATGCGACGGGCCGTGCGATCATGCGACGCAATGGCATCCCCGAAGCACATTGGACCGTGATCCCACGCACCGGCCACGTGGCCAACCTCGAACGGCCCGACGCCTTCGTCAAGGCGCTGCGGCGGATCCTTGCCGATCAGCCCTGATCACGGGCGTGCGAACCCGGATGCCCCTGTCGGCAGCTCGACCGTATCGTTGGTCCGGTCCATGTCAGCCTGCCGTTGCAACGGATCCAGCACAATGGTCTTGATCGCGCCGAATTCCATGGGAAGCCTGAACGTGTACGTCGGATCGGTCCACTGCCAAGGCGTCAGGGAAGCGAAAGGGAATGTCTCCGAATCCGGTGCCTTTCCGCCACGTTCCAATGAAAGTGGGATATGGTAGGACTCCGACGTGCCATCCTTCCGAACCACGCGCACATCCACCGGCATCAGCTGTTCTCCCAACCGCTCAAGCACGATCTGCGTTCCGTCGGCCTCTCCCATCACCGCACGGATGCCATAGTCCAGGGTGCGTGTGGTATTCACCCATTCATCGAAATACCAGTCCAGCTCCAAACCACTCTCCTTCTCCAGAACGCGTTCAACGTCCACCGGTTCCGGGTGCTTGAACTTGCACACGTCAAAATACCGCAAGAGTCCCTTGCGCAGGACCTTCTCCCCGACCACCGCACCGAGTTGGTGAACGAACATCTCCCCGAAACTGTACGCCGTGGCACCGTAGGCCTTGTTGGTGATGAAGTGGTCCGCATGGATGCTGGGTGGTTCGTGCTCACCGCTTTCCACCAACGACCTGTAGCCCCCGAAGGCGCTGGCATGTGGGTCACCTGGCCGCGGGAACAACACCTGCATCACCTCACTGCCGGCGTATTCGGTGAAGCCTTCGTCCATCCAGGGAAAGCGGCCTTCGTTGCTGGCCAGTACGCCGTAGTACCAACTGTGTACACTTTCATGCACGCTCACACCCACCAGTGAACCCAGGCGGCGCTTCCCGGTGATCAAGGTGAGCATGGGGTATTCCATACCACCATCACCCCCTTGCACGAAGCTGTACTGTGGCCAGGGATACTTGCCGAAATGTTGGTCCATGTGCTGAAATGCGCGGACCATGTAGCCCGGCAATTCCTTCCAGGTCGTTTCCATCTCCGGGATGTCCTTATGGAAGAAATGCAGGTCCGGTCCGCCAGGTACCTTTTCCATCGTGTGTTTGAAGTCGCGATCGGCCGCCCAAGCGAAGTCGTGAACGTTGTTAGCGATGAAGTGCCATTTCAACCGGTTTCCCTGAGGTCGTTTCAGCGGCTTCTTTCCGGTGGGATACCCATGGCCGATCTCGTGCGAATTCTGAAGAACACCCGTCGCTGCGATGGTGAAAGCGCTGTCCATCTCAAGGGTCACGTCGTAATCGCCCCAAACACCGTAGAACTCCCGACCCACGTATGGGTAAGCATGCCAACCCCGTGCATCGTACTCGGCCATCTTCGGGTACCACTGCGCCATGCTATAGGCCACGGCTTCGGCATTGTCGCGGCCGCTGCGCCGGATCTGCACCGGAACCTGGCCCGTGAAGGTGTAAGCGAAGGTGGTGCTCTTCTTCGGAAAGAGGGGCTTGGCCAGGGTCACTTTGAGAACCGTGCCCATGGGCTCCAACGCAACGGACCGGCGATCCTGTGTGAATGTGCCCACCTCCTGCTTGCCGATCTGGTGCGGTGCCAGTTCGGCGATCCGGTCACCCACCCGCTCATCGGGGTCCTTGATGGTGCGCGAGCGTACGTCCATCTCACTACCCGGTTGGAAGGCATTGAAGTACAGATGGAAGTAGACCTCCCGCAGCGTGTCGGGGCTGTTGTTGGTATAGACCAGTTCGGCCGTGCCTTGAAAGTGGTGGTCCTGGTCGTTCAAACTGACCTGCATGGTGTATTTCACCCGTTGCTGCCAGCGGTCGCATTGGGCCTGGAGCAGGGGCAGGTAGGCGATAACGGCCAGGGTGGTGGCCATGCGGCGGGTTCCGATCATGCCGCAAAGAAAGGCGCCGCCCACATCTACGATCGGCGCCAGGTATGTTCGGTAAGGAAAGTGCTCAGGAAAGCAACCGCTGGCGCAGTGCGAATTCCAACTGTTGGTTCACCGTGATGAGCTGTTCGGTGTAGGCCACCCGTTGTTCCTCGGCGCGGAACTCATCGTAGGCCTTGCGCACCGCTTCCACCAATTCGGCATGGTCCCAGGGCTTGGCGCTATAGTGCATCACCCCGGCCTTGTTCACCGCCTCGATCACGGCCTCGATATCCGAGTAACCGGTGATGAGCATCCGTTTGATGCCCGGATAACGCTCCCGTACCTGGGCCAGCATTCGACTCCCCGGAGTGCCCGGCATTCGTTGATCGGCGATGACCACGTGCACATGGTGGGTGGCCAGGCACTCCCACACCTCTTTCATGTCCTTGGCCAGGAGCACCTCCATTTCCCGCTTGAAGCTGGAAAGGAAAGCTTGGCGGTTCGAGGCGTCGTCGTCCACGAAAAGAACACAGGGACGAACGGGTTCAGGCTGTCGGGCGGGTGCTGCGCTCATGGGTAGGGATCGGATGGATCGACCCACATACGAAGGCATCCGTCGAAAGGTTGCTTGTTAAAATGTTAATATTTTGTTGATAACTTATGGAAATATACCTTCACCCCCACTTTCAGAAACCTTCGCGAACTCTCCCGATACCCCATGTATACCTTGCCGGAAGCGTTGCTCCACGCTTCAGCACCTGACCGGACGAGTTACCGGCCTACGATCCTCCGCCCATCGGTCCCTGCCGACCGGCTCCGCATGGAGGAACTGCTGAAGACACATCCCCGAATGGTGGTGCATGATGACCTGCACAGCCAGTTGCGCGAGTTGGTGCGTTGCCTGAACCCGTCCGTGCGGTTCACGCCGGAGGAACTGGACCAGGCAGCTACTGACCATCTCAAGGGTTGTGAACCCCACTTGTACGGTGTTTGGGTGCATTACCCTTGGTCGGATCGATTGGTTCATCTATTGGATGAAGCGGAATTCGCCCGGGTACGCACGGATCGGAACAGGAACAAGATCACGGCAGAGGAACAGGCCGTGCTGGCGACAAAGAAGGTGGGTGTGATCGGGTTGAGCGTGGGCCAGAGCGTGTGCCTGGCCATGGCGCTGGAGCGGTCTTTCGGTGAACTGCGGATCGCGGACTTCGACACGCTCGAATTGAGCAACCTGAACCGGATCCGAAGCGGGGTGCATGAGATGGGCCACAGCAAGACCGTGAACGTGGCCCGCGAGATCGCGGAGTTGGACCCTTACTTGAAGGTGACGTTGTTCCAAGAGGGG
>JADLAI010000087.1 GCA_020848295.1 Flavobacteriales bacterium | reverse complement strand
TTTCGGTCTCGGGAACCGGCAGGCCGAGTATGGGCATACGTGCGGCTGATGCGACCAGTAGCGCCGGTTCCATCTATTTCAGGAAGTCGGACAACACCGCAACGTGGGAATTGGCAACGGACTTTACTGCGTCCGGGGATCAGAACTTCTACATCCGGGACAAGGTGGCTGATGCGAATCGGATCTACATCGATGAGCATGGCGGTGTGGCCATTGGTGCTGTAACCACACCGACCAATTACCTGCTGGCCGTTGAAAAGGGCATCATCACCGACCGGATCAAGGTGGCACTGCACACCGGGAACGATTGGAGCGACCATGTATTCAAGCCGGGGTATGCATTGATGTCCTTGGAACAAGTGGCCGCCTTTATCAAGGAGCATGGACACTTACCGGGTGTGCCTTCCGCAAAGCAAATGGTGGAGCAAGGGTTGGACGTGGTGAAGACGGATGCGATGCTGCTGGAGAAGATCGAGGAGTTGACGCTGCATATGATCAGGATGAAAGGTGAATTGAACGAGCTTAAAAGTGAGAACGAACTATTGAAGCAGGCACTTAACAGCCTCGGTGAGTGATGAAAAAGCTGTTGCCCATTCTAGCGTTGGTGCAGATTCTTGTCACCATGCCTTGCCACTCGCAGGTCAGCACGAATGATCCAAGCCTGAGCGAGCAATGGTACTTATCGAAGATCCGTGCCCAAGATGCATGGACAATTGCCTCAGACCCGACCACGATCCAGAGTGATAACATTGTCATAGCGGTTTTGGATGATGGCTTCGACCTTGATCACCCGGACATTAACTTCTGGGTGAATGAAGACGAAATTCCAAACAATGGAGTTGATGATGATAACAATGGCTATGTGGATGATGTGAACGGCTGGGATGCTCTTGACGGTGATGCAACTATACCCTCAGCGGACCACGGAACACGCGTTGCCGGGATCATTGGAGCCAAGGCGAACAACGGAACAGGGATCGCTGGCCTTTGTTGGGGTGTACAGATCTTGCCGATCAGAGTGGCCACTTCCACCCCGTCCTCAGTAGTTGCAGGTTACAGATATGCCTTGGCACTGAAGGAGAAGTACTTTTCAACGAACGGCCTTTCAGGTGCTTACGTCGTGGCGACGAACTTGTCCCAGAGTCTCTACATGGCTACGCCTAGCGAGTATCCTGACTGGTGTGCCGTTTACGATGAGTTGGGGCCAGCTGGGATCTTGAATGTCTGTGGCCCGGAGAACAGAAAAGATGAGATCTGTGGCTCAGGATCCAACGCTATGGATGATCTTCCTGCACTATGTTCGAGTGAATATCTGATCGTTGTGACTGCCACAACGCCAACCGATAACTTATGGGAAGAAAATAATATAGTAGGTGCGCCTTGGAGTCAGACCTACGTTGATCTTGCGGCACCTGGAGAAAACATCTACTCCACAAGTGAGGGTGACGACTACAACTACGCACCAGGCACTTCTTTTGCTGCACCGCTGATGGCGGGCACGATTGCACTGATGTACTCGGCTGCATGCGATGACTGGATAAACGGTAGTAAAGTGGATCCGGCGCAAATTGCACGTGAAATCAAGAACAAGATCCTGAACAATTCGGACCCTGTTGGTAGTCTTTTTCTTTATGTCAGGAAAGGGCGCCTCAATGCATATCGGGCACTGTTGGCCATTTCGGAGCAGCGCATGTTGGACCGAACATTGACTGGGACTTTACAACAGAGCCGCGACGTACTTGCCATTCAAAATATCATCGTGGAAGATTTCACACACACTTCGGAGAATGACCTTGCTTGCTTAGCGGGTGGATCGATCATCCTTGAACCTGGGGTCTTTCTACATCCCCAAGGACAGGGTTCAGCGATGTTTGAGATCAGCCCAACGTTCTTTGATTGTGCGATTCCCTATACCCCTGTATCAGTCACGCTTGCAACCCAGTCAAGTGCAGCGTGCGACGGGATGGTCTTCTGTAACGCCGCTGCGTACGGCGGATTGGCACCCTATACCTTCCGCTGGGAGAGCCGACTTACCACATCTTCAACTTGGACTGTACATCCACAGACGAGCTACCTTCTTGTACTGAATGCGTACTATGACGGCGACTTCTATGTGAGGGTGCGGGCGACGGATGGGAATGGGACAGAAGCCTGGTCCAACACCAACCTAGTTGCATGTATAGATGGTTACGCTCTTCAAGACGGTATCGACGCCACAATTCATGGAACAAATCAAACTGTCTCGGACGGAGCGGAGAGCGAAACGTTGGCGTTGTTTCCCAACCCCGTCAACGAGGAATTTAGGCTTAATTATCGAGGAGAGCGCACTCCGGTTCGAGTGACTGTGCACGATGAGCAGGGAAGACTGGTTGTTGCATTTCCGTTGGCTTCAGACGGGTATACAGGCCAAGTTGAGTTTCGCGTGCCAACGACTGAGTTAGCTGCAGGTGGATATTTGCTTTCGGTAGAATTTGACGGTCCCTCAGTCTGGAAGCGGTTTGTTAAGCTCCCATGATGCGCGTGGTCAACTTTCTTTATCTGTACCTCGCATCAGCCGGTTTGCACGCTCAAGGAATTCATCTTGTAGGTTCGTATGAGATGAAAGGTCCAACGAGTTTCGTGAACGGTCTGCTGTTCGGCTACGGTGCAGGTTTGCGATTCGGGATGGTTCAGGACAAGTATGCGCTCACGTTGCGCGCCGCCAGATTGATCGGCCGATACGATTCACTTGAAGTAAGGCGGTCAGCATACGAAACATCAGCGAGCATTGGTTTCTACAGGTCACTTTCGCTATGGAGGAATTGTTGGCTGGATGCTGGTGTGGAATTGGCGTTCTGCGATCGCCAATTCTCCGAAGCTTACCTTTCCTCTGTGAGCTCAGGAGAACAACACATCTATGAACTTGGACCCGCGCTGGTGCCGAGGTGTCGTTTAACGGATTGGCTAGAAATATTCTCGTCATTCAACGCCACATACCAGATTCGTGAGGATGTTTCCAGTGTGTATCGGATCACCGATCTCGGAACCACCCAGTTTCCCATTGTTTGGCACTTACGCTTCGGTTTGTTATTTCGCTTGCCAGTTGAGGAGGAGCCAACATCGACATACTGATCTTGTTCAGGACATGACCCAAGAATTTGCGAGTGCAGAGGTCAGTTATATTCGCGAGTAGATCGTAAGCCTCCGGGGAACTACCTCTTCCCGACTTCTGCTATTACTGAGCAGGTGACGAAGATCGGTACTCAGTAAGCGTCCGGCCTACTACACCTTGCAGGAGCGGGCTACTTGGCTAACGGCTGCCAGTTCTGAGGCAGTAGTTCAGAGAGCCTGCTGGCCTTATGGTCGCCGATGCGCGCGATCGCGGTAAGCCTCCGGCGACGTACATCTTGATGGGTTGAAGACAGGGATGGTGCTTTGCACTCATGAGCACCAATGTACATCGCGCGGAGCGCCGCGCGGCGATGCTGGCCCACGTGGCCGGGCACGAGCAAAGTGGAGCGTGAGGTGGTCGGATGATTCGGGGCAGGCGAAGGTCGCAATTTCGTCAACCGATGAGCGCCAAGAAGAACTACCGCAAACAAACGGCATCGTTCAAGTCCCACGGAGCGATTGAAGTGTATGCACCTATTGCCCCTGGCGCTGGTGTACACAGAGCTCCGCGGCGACTGCAAACGCGAGCAAATGGGGCCAGTGAGGCACCCCGCCCCCGGGATCCCTAACTTTGGTGCTACGGGTTGGGATCCTATCATGAATACGACGTGCGATGAAACCGAGCAACGAATTACATGACCTGATCAAGTCGCTCACGAAGTCGGAGAAGCGGTTCTTCAAGCTGCACTCCTCGCTGCAGGCGGGTGACAAGAATTACCTGCGGATCTTCGATGCGATCGACAAACAAAGGACGTACGACGAGGAGGCGCTCAAGAAGCTTTTCGCAAAGGAGACCTTCATCAAGCACCTGCCCTCGGAGAAGAACCATCTGTACAAGCTCATCCTGAAATCGCTTCGTGCCTTCCATGCGGAGAGTTCGGTGAGTGGGATCCTGAAGCAGGAGATCAAGAACATCGAGATCCTGTACCAGAAGGCACTCTACTCCGAATGCAACAAGTTGCTGCATCGCGCCAAGCGGATCGCCAAGGAGAATGAGCGGTTCTACTATTGGTTCGAGCTGCTGAGCTGGGAGAAGATGTTGCTGGAGGAGGCGTATGAGAGCGGCGAGTTCACCAAGGACCTCGATGCCTTGATCGAAGAGGAGCGCGACGTGGTGGAGCGCTTGCGGAACCTGGCAGCCTACCATATCCTCTACAGCAAGATCAACTATGTGTTCCGCAGTGGAGGCTATGTGCGTACCGATGAGGAGCACGCCATGGTCGAGGAGATCAGTGAGCATCCCTTGATCAAGGGCAAGAACACGGCGCTTTCGCGCCGCGCGGCCACGATCTGTTACTACACGCAGGGGTTCTGTTACTGGGCCAAGCGGGATTGGGCCACGAGCCTGGAGAAATTCCAGCGGGTACGGCAGATCCTCGATGAGAACACCCAGGTGCGCGCCGACCTGCCCAAACGCTACATCCGGACATTGCACTATATCATCAACGCGCAGATCGAACTGAAGGACCTGAAGAGCGCCAGGACCAACATCAAGTACATGCGGGAGCTCCCTGGGCAACCCGGCTTTGCCGGATTGAACATCGAAGCCCAGGTCTTCGTGGCCAGTACGCTCGGCGAGCTACGGCTGCTTGATCGGAGCGGGGAGCACAGCAAGGCCATCGCGCTCACCCCGGAGGCGATCCATGGCATGGAGCAGCTTGGTGAGCGCCTTCATAAGGAACACGAACTGGAATTCTATTTCACCTTCGCCTGTGTCCATTTCGGGGGTGGGGAGATGAACAAGGCCCTCTTCTGGCTGAACAAGGTGTTGAATGACAATGAACCCACCTTGCGCCAGGACATATTCACCTATGCCCGGCTGTTCAATCTGGTGATCCACTACGAACTTGGGAATTACGACCTGCTCGAATACATCGTGCGCTCGACCCAGCGATTCCTGAACAAGCGCCAGCGGGCCGATGGCATGGAGAATGTGCTGATGGACCACATCAAGAAGCTGTCCCGGATGTCGGATCCGAGCGGCAAGCGCGAACTGTTCCAGTCGATGCGCAGCAAGTTCGAGGCACTGCTGAACGACCCCAACGAGAGTCTTGTATTGAAGTACTTCGATGTGATCTCCTGGGTGAACGCCCACATCGACGGCGTCCCTTTCAGCGAGGTGGTGCGAAGGCAGGTGCCCGTGAAATGACCGTTACGGCCGGGAATGCGTTTCGGCGATGCTGGCCACACCGGTCACGGTGAATTCGGTGCGACGATTGGCCTGGTGCTCCGCTTCGGTACAATGGACACCGTTGCTGCAACCGTTCACCAACCGGTCCTCGCCATACCCCTTGGCAGTGATCCGGTCGGGATCCACCCCGCGTTGGATCAGGTAGTTCACGGCAGCATTGGCCCGTGCGTCGGAAAGCACAAGGTTGTACAGGTCACCCCCGCGACTGTCGGTGTGTGATCCCAACTCAAAGGACATCTTGGGGTTCTCGATGAATAGTCGGGCGAGCTTGTCCAACTCCAATGCTGCATCATAGCGGATCTCCCAGCTATCGTAGTCGTAGTAGATGTTGTTGATGGCGATGGCCTCTCCCAGGCGCAGTCGGGTCAAGCGCAGCGGGGCAAGAACGGAGTCAAGCCGTGTAAGTCCCTTGGTACTTACGTGCTGGGATGTGGTCAACATGTCATCCCTGGTCCCCCGCAGGATGTAGTCACGGTTCGGCTTCAGTTTGAAGGTGAACGCCCCGTTCGGTCCGGATAATGTGGAAAGGTCCTCCTCGGTGCTGCGGTCGGTCAGGGTCAAGGTCACATCGGCGAGGTAGTTGCCTTCATCATCCATGGCAAGCCCAAGCAGATCGAAGAGGGGTTCATACAAGGTGAACGCATAGATCTGGTCCGACCCATCACGGTCGCTGCTGAGGAACCCGGCCTTTCCGGTGCTGTCCATCACGAAGTGGAGGTCATCCTTGGGGGAGTTGATCGGCGCCAGCAGGTTCACCGGATCCGTCCACTTGCCATCGATAAGCTGGGTCTCGAAGATGTCCAGACCGCCCATGTTCAAATGGCCAGTGCTTGCGAAATGGAGCGTGTTGCCATTGATCGTCGGGAAAACCTCGTTGCCCGGTGTATTGATCACGGCTCCGAGGTTCTCCGGCTCGGACCATCCATTGCCATTGTCACGGCATAGCCAGATATCCGACCCTCCGAAACCTCCCGGCCTGTCGGAAGCGAAGTACAACGTTCGGCCATCGGTGCTCAACGCGGGATGACCGGTGGACCAGTGGTCGCCGTTGTATTTGAAGGCGTGCAGATCATTCCAGGCACCCGTACTGTCCAGATGGGCGCGGAACAACATCAGCTGGCTCGTATTCCGCTCGTCCTTCAGGAGTTTACGATGGGCATAATTGCTTCTTGTGAAGTAGAGCGTTCGCCCGTCAGGGCTGATGGTCGCAGGTCCTTCGTGGAAAGCACCATTCACCTTCCCGCGGATCAGCTGTGCGGGAAGCCAGGTCACCTCGGTCTTGGAGGTGGTATGATACAGGTCCATGAAGGAGTTCCCATTCCAAGGGTTGCCACTCCGCACATCCGCTTCCTTTTCACCGACGAAGAGGAGACCATCCTTGTAAGGGATACCAGCGATCGCAGTAGCCACTCCGGGGATATTGATCCGATTGACGAAGAAGCGTGCCGAGTCCTCATAGAAGGAGCGGTACCCCTGGGTGGAGCTGAACAGATCCATCGCGTAACGGTCCTCTGGTGTCTGCTGCAGGACATGCAGGATCAGGTCTGCGGCTTCATCCTGTTCGCCCGCTGCACGCAGCACCTCGCCGAAGTGCAGCGCCGTATCCCCGCTCAATGGCCGCGCGCCATGAAGGATACGATAGTGTTTCAGCGACTCGTCCCAGGCGTTGTGTCGGCGATAGGCATCGGCCAACCGTGCGCGGACCGTTCGATCCTCGCGATGGGCGAGCACCTTCTCATACAACCGCTCGGCCCTGGGATACTGCATCAGGTCATACGCCTGGTCCGCAAGTTGTATCCGGGTAGCGGTACAGCCTGTGAGCACGATCGTCGCCGTGGCCATGATCCATATCCGTTCGGGTCTCATCATCAGAAATAGCGGGGTGATCGGATGCGTATGGGTTCTTTACCGAAGTCCAGGCCAAGCATCAGTTCATGGCTTCCACTGGTGTAGGTCCGGATCCTGGAGGTGGGCATATCGTAGGCATACCCGATCCGGAACATGGGGTTCACCTGGTATTCAAGCATGCCTACGAAGGCATCGCCGGTGCGGTAACCAAGGCCCAGCCAGACCTTGGACCTGTACAGGACATTGCAGTTCAGGTCCACCTCGATGGGTGCCGCTGCGGTGTACTTCACCATCGTACTTGGTTTCAGATCGAAGGACTCATTGATGTTGAGGACATGCCCTGCATGGAGGTAGTAGTGCTGGGTGAAGTAGTTGGTCACCGATCCGTTGATCTGCGACACGAGACCCTTGTCCGTGGCGTGGATGGTGGGTACTGAAAGTCCCACGTACGAACGGAGGTCGTACCAGTAAAGCCCGAAGCCGAACTTCCCAACGGGCTTGTTCGTGATGTCGGTCTGGAATACCTGATCGTCCGCATCCCAATACGTCAGTTGGCTCAGCTGCGCCGAATACACGGAGACACCGGCCCGCAGACCAAGTGCCAGTTTGCTTTCCGGCCCCAGTCGAAGGTGGTAGGCATAATGCCCGGCGATATCCAGGTCGCGGCTCACGCCGATCTGGTCATGGACCACGGAGAGTCCCGCCCCCATCTTTCCATTGAGCAGCGGTGCATCGAAGGCCATCATGCTGGTCCTGGGTGCCCCCTCCACCTTCAGCCACTGGCTCCGGTGCAGCAGGCTTCCGCTCATGTACGGATGGCTACCAGCATAAGCCGGGTTCAGGAAGAGCTGGTTGAACATGTACTGGCTCACCATCACCTCCTGCTGGGCCAGGAGCGGCACGGAGCAGCCAAGGGCCAGGAGCGCGGCGAACAGGGGGCGACGGGTTCTCATGTGGGTTCCGTGCATCAACGGCGCAGGTCTACGTAGCCCTGCAGGGTGCGAGAGCCGTCATTTATACTGAGTATCACGAAGTAGGTTCCATTGGGAAGCGCAGAACCCTGGCTATTCTCCCCCGACCACTCATTGCGGTAATCGGGCCGTTCGTAAACCTTGTTGCCCCAGCGGTTCAGAATGGTCAGCTGGTTCTTCGGATAGCCTTCGATCCCGTGGATCACGAAGCGTTCATTGTCCCCATCCCCATTGGGGCTGAATGCCGTGGGCATTTCGAGGTCCGTCGGCTCGGTCAGGAGCACCATGAGCTGGGCAAGACACCCGTTCTCATCGGTGACGGTAAGGGTATAGGTGCCGGCGGCCAGGCCCTGGATGCTTTCGGTGTTTGCACCGTTGGACCAGTTGAAGGTATAGGGTCCGGTACCACCACTGACCACCGTGGCGATGCTGCCATCCTGGGCACCGAACGAACTGATCGGATGGCCGCTCGCATGGCTGCTGATCAAAGTGTCGATGGTGATGGCTGCTGGTTCCTGCACCAGGTAGGTGCCTTGGAATGTACAGCCCGAAGCATCAGTGATCGTGGCCGAATAGGTCCCGGCGGGCAGGTCGCTGATGTCCTCGGTATTGGCACCATGGCTCCATTGGAACACATAGGGTGCCGTACCGCTGATCACGCTGAGGTCCACCGCACCGGTGGAGTCGCCATGGCAAGGCTCCCCAGAGACCTGGGCTTGAACGTTCAATGCAGGCGACCCGATGATGGTGGCGGTCACATCCGCGGTACAGCCGTTGGCGTCCGTCACGGTCACGTTCAATACGCCCGGCGGAAGCCCATCAAGATCCTCGGTGGTGGCCCCGTTGTCCCATTCGAACTGGAAGGGTGCGCTACCGCCGTTCACGTTCAGGTCCACGGAACCGTTATCACCGGCACAGGCGGAGGAGGTGGCCGTAGTGGTCGCGATCAACGCGGACGGTTCCTGGAGGGTGCTGCAATCCGTCGCCTGGCATCCGTTCGCGTCGGTGATGGTGACACAGTAGGTCCCCGGACCCAGGCCGGTGATCATGGGGTTGGTGGAGTTGGTTCCGTTCGGTCCGGACCAGGAATAGGTGAAGGGCTGGCTACCCCCGGTCACGATGGTCTCGATGGACCCATCGGTGGCGTTCGCACAGGAGATCTGGGAACCACCGGGGAAGTTCGAGGTGTTCAGGTTCGGTGTCAGGGGGTCTGGTGTGGTGATCACCACCGTAGCCACCGAAGAGCAACCGTTCATGTCCGTGGCGGTGCCCACGTAGGTGCCAGCGGCCAGCGCATCGATGTCCTCCAGCGTCGAAGTGAACCCATCGGGACCAGCCCAGGTCTGGCTGTATCCGCCATTGCCGCCGCTGATCGTTAGGTCGATGCTGCCATCGCTCACGCCATGACAACTGGTCCCCTGACCATTGTACAGGGCGGTGGTCGTTGTTGTGGACAGCGCGGAATCGGGTTGGGTCAATGTCACCTCCGTGAAGAAGCTGCAGTTATTGGCATCGGTCACCACGAGTTCATAGTTGTAGTCGCCAGCTGGTAGCCCGGTGATATCCTCCGTGGTGAACTCCATATCATCCGGACCGCGCCAGCTATACGTGTATGGTCCGTTCCCGCCGTTGATCGTCGCATCGATCGCCCCATCGCTCGCCCCGAAACAACTCACATTGGTGCCCGATGGGTAGAGGGAAAGCGTGAGGTTGGCGGAAACGCCATTGCTCGGTTCTGTGAGCGTGATCGTTGTATCCGCAGTGCATCCGATCGCGTCGGTCAAGGTGATCTGGTAGGTGCCTGCGATCAGTGCGATGTTGTTCGCCTGCGTGGATTGGAATCCGTTCGGTCCCGAGATCGCGATCGAGTAAGGGGCATTCCCACCGGTAGGTCCCAGGTTGATCACACCGGTGCTGTCGCCCTGGCATTGCAGGTTGTAGAGGCCGTAGTAGGAGGTGTAAGCACCTGCGGTTAGCGGTTGTGGGCCATCCAGTACGGTGCTGAAACCGCCCGTACATCCCATGCCATCACTGATAAGGGCGGTGTAGGACCCGTTGGCCAGTCCACTGAGGTCCTCGGCATTGGAAACGAAGCCATCCGGTCCGGTCCACGCCACAGTGTAAGGCGCACCACCACCGGATAGGGTCAGATCGATACTTCCGTTCGACGCATCCGAACATTGGTTGGGCGTGTTCTGGAAGGTGGCGTGGAGCGGTTCTGGCGCATTCAATTGGAGGAGCGAATCATTCCTGCAACCGTTGGCATCCGTCACGGTCAATGCATAGGACCCAGCAGCGAGCGCGGTCAGGTCCTCTTGCACTGAGCTGAAGCCGTTCGGCCCGGTCCATTCGAATTGATAGGATGGTGTTCCGCCGTTTATCGAGACCGAGATCCCACCGTCATTACCGGCGCAGCTTACCTGGTTGCCATTGAATTCGGTGAAGGTGATCACGACATCCAACGCGTCCGGGGCGGTCAAGGTGGCCGAAGCGGTCTGTGTGCAACCGAAGGCATCGGTCACCACAAGGTCATACTGGCCGGCCACAAGGCTTGTCAGGTCCTCCAGATCGCTGGTGAACCCATTGGGACCGGACCAGGCATAGGTGTACGACGGTGTACCGCCGCTCACCGTGGTGTTGAACACACCGATCCCGATGGTGGCGCACGGGATGTTGTACCCGCCGTTATAGGTGGTCGAAGCCAGGTCGAGCGTGAGTGCTGCGGGCTCCGCCAGCACGGTCGTGCTCAAGTGCGTGCAGCCGTTGGCGTCCGATACGTTCAAGGTATAGGACCCAGCACCAAGTCCGCTGATCGATGCGGTGTTGGCGTTGTACCCGTTCGGCCCGGTCCAAGCGATGGTGTAGGGTCCGGTGCCACCTTGTAGGGTGGCTTCCAGTCCACCATCGGTCCCTCCTGGACAGGTGATGTTCATCCCGTTCCCTACAGCAGTGGCCGTTACGGACACCATCACGGTCTCCGGCGCGGTGAGCGTATAGGTGCCGGAGGCGGTACAACCGTTCGCATCGGTGATCTGCACACTATGGATGCCGGCACCAAGGTCCACGCGGTCCTCACTGATCGTACCATCATTCCACACGGCGATATATGGGGCTGCACCGCCGGTGATGGTCAGGTCGATGCTGCCATCCATGGCCCCCTGGCAGGTCACGTTGTTGCCATTGATCATGGAGAGCGTGGCGGATACGCCCAGGGGTTGTGGGGCGGTGAGTTGGACACTGGTGAGTGCAGTACATCCGTTCTCGTCCGAGACAACGACCTGGTATGTTCCGGGATCGAGCCCGCTGATATCCTCGGACGTAGCGGAGAAACCCGAGCCATTGGACCAGGAGATGTCATGGGCCCCGGTGCCTCCGAGTACGGAAAGGTCGATGCTGCCATCGGTGCCACCCGCACATGCGACCTGATCACCGCTGGCATGGATGCTCGTCGTGTAGGTCAGGGTCAACGGAGCTGGTCCCGTCAAGGCTACCAGCACATCCGTGCTGCATCCATTCTGGTCGTTGAGGTTCGCGGAATACGTGCCGGGTGCGAGCCCGCCCAGGTCCTCCGTCGATGCGTTGAACCCATTGGGGCCTGTCCACTGGATGGCGAAAGGTCCGGTACCACCTTGTACGGTGAGGTCGATGGAACCATCATCCACGCTCGCGCAGGTGATCGCACCTGACGTTGCGGTCCCGATCAATGGAGCCGGTGCGCTCAGGTCGAAGGTGGCGATGGCGGAACAGCCGTTCTGATCGGACACGATCACGGAGTAGGTCGCGGCTGCGAGTCCGTTGAGGTCCTCGGTGTTCGACACGAACCCGTTGGTCCCTGACCATTGGATGGTGTTGGCGCCCGCACCACCGTTCAGGGTCAGGTCGATGCTGCCATCGGCGTTGTTCGCACAGGAGATGGCGTGGCCATTGTGGTCGCTCACGATGCCACTGATCTCGAGCTGCGCTGGTTCATCCAGGATCGCCTGCGTGCTCATTGAACATCCGTTCGCATCGGTGATCACCGCGTCATAGGTCCCGGCAGCAAGCCCGCTCAATGCAATGGCCGAAGCGCTGAAGCCATTCGGGCCGCTCCATTGGATCGCATACGGGCCGATACCTCCGTTCACGCTGATCTGGGCTGTTCCGGTGGTCGCACCCGAACACGCGATGGCCGTCCCGCCGATCGTGGTGGATGTGGTGATCGTCGCAACAAGGGTGGGAGGTTCGGTCAGGGTCCGCGTCAACGTCACGGTGCAACCGTTCAGGTCCGTGGCGAACAAGGTGTATGTGCCCGGCGCGAGCCCGGTGATGTCCTCGTCGGAGGAGGCAAAACCGTTCGGTCCGTTCCATTGGATCACGTATGGCCCCGTTCCCCCGGAGATGGTGGCATTGAGGCTGCCATCGGCAGCGCCGGAACAGTGTATGCCGTAGCCATTGAAATTGCTCGGCATGGCGGTCGCGGTCAACGTGGCGGGGGCGATGATGGTCTGGGTGAGTGTCGCCGTACATCCGTTCGCATCGTCCGCGCTCACGTGGTAGTTGCCAGCCAACAGCCCATTGACATCCTCGGTACTGGCGGTGTATCCGTTCGGTCCGGTCCAGGTGAAGGTGAAGGGTCCGGTGCCACCGCTTACGGTAAGGTCGATGCTGCCGTCGCTTGCACTGGCACAGGAGACGCCCCATCCACCGGGATGGACGGTGCTCGTTGCGGTCAGTTGCAATGAACCAGGTTGGCTCACATTGAATACCTCAGTGATCGTACAACCATTGCCATCGCTCAGGGTGAGCACATAGGCACCGGCGCCCAGGGCGCTCACATCGGCCGTGTTCGCTGTGTATCCGTTCGGCCCGGACCAGGAGTAGGTGTAGGGTTGTGTGCCGCCGGTCGGCGTGATATCGACCGCGCCGGTCGCACTGCCCTGGCAGGCGGCCGTGGTGATGTCGCCGGTCACTTCGAGCGCATCGGGCTCTGTGATGGAGATGGTCGTGTCCTTCGCACAGCCGTAGAAGTCCAGGATATGCAGGTCGTATTCCCCGGGGGCAAGACCATCGATGTCCTCAAGACCGGTCTCCTGCCCGCCTGGGCCGGTCCAGAGGATGGAATAGGGCTGATGACCGCCGGTCAACGTGAGGTCGATGGCGCCATTGTCCAGCGCATAGCAACTCACGTCGGTGGCCACTGCGCTCACGGTGAGCGGTGCCGCTGCGCCAATGATGGTGACCGGATAGTGTTTGGTATGATCGCAACCGTTCACATCGGTCACGGCCACCATGTACAGGCCAGCACCGAGGTTGGTCGCCGTGGGCCCGGTCACGACCGGGTTGGTGTCCCAGACGATGTTATAGGAACCACTTCCACCGCTCACGGTGATGGTGGCGGTGCCATCCTGTGCCTGGTAGCAGCTCTCGTGGGTCACGGAACTGAAGACCGCGGTCACCTCGGCCGCGGGTTCCGTGATCGTTGCGGAGGCTGATGCCGTGCAGTTCCGAGCATCGGTGACCAGCACCGTGAAAGATCCTGCCGGGAGATCGGTGGCCTGCGCCGTTTGTTGTTGCGGCGAGCTGTTCCATACGTAGGTGTATGGTGCCGTACCGCCAATGGCCACGGCTTCCACCGAACCGGTCTGTGCTCCGTGGCAGAGGACGTGTACGGGGGTGGGGATGGTCACGCCTAAGGCTGCTGCTGGTTGGGTGATGGTAACGGTGATCTGGGTCTGGCATTCACGTGCATCGAACACCGTACAGGTCCAGGTGCCTGCGGCCAGGTTGCTCGCTGTGGCCGAATACTGCGCAGGAAGGGTGTTCCAGATGTAGGTGTAGGGTCCTGTGCCTCCGCTTGCGGTAACGGTCGCACTTCCGATCGAGCCACCATGGCAGGCCACATCGGTCTGTGCGTTGATCGCGACATGCAATGGTGCGGATGGTTCCGTGATCACCACATCCTGGAGCGTCGAACAACCGCGGGCATCAGAGACCGTGCAGATCCAGGTACCGGCCGTAAGGCCTGTGGCCGTGCTTCCGGTTTGGATCGGATTCGTATTCCAGGAAAAGGTGTACGGGGCGGTGCCACCACTTACCGAGATGGTCGCGCGACCCGTGGCCGTGCCGTGGCAGTCAACATTGCTCTGGGAGCCGATGCTGCTGGTCAAGGGGGCAACCGGCTGGGTGATGGTGACCTGCCGTTCGGTGGCGCAACCGTTCGCATCGGACACGATACAGATCCAGGTACCGGCCGGAAGACCAGTGGCGGTGGCCGTGTTCTGCACGGGTATGGTATTCCAGCTGAAGCTGTATGGGGCGGTGCCGCCCGAAGCGCTCACGGTGGCGCTTCCGTTCTGGCCGCCATGGCAGGAGACCGGGGTCGAGGCGGTGAGCGAGCTGCTCAATGCGGTGGCTGGTCCAGTGATGGTGACGGTGGCCGTGCTGGTGCAGAGGTATCCGTCGCGCACGGTGACGGTATGGGATCCGGGCACCAGGCTATTTGCCGTAGTGGTGTTCTGCACCGGTGTTGTATTCCACGAATAGGAGTACGGCTGAAGGCCACCTGTCGCTGAAGCCGTGGCCTGTCCATTGTTCGCGCCAAAACAGGCCACATGGGTCACCCCATCGATCAATGGCACAATGGCGGTGGGTTCGGTCATGGTGAATGCACCAGTGAAGGTGCAGCCATGGGCATCCGTCACCACCACCGAATAGGTGCCGGCTCGGAGACCGCTGATGTTCTGATCGGTGGAACCGTACCCATCCGGACCGCTCCATTGCACCGCGTATGGTGCGGTGCCGCCGTTGAGGTTCAGGCTCAGTGTACCGGTCGTGCCACCGTGGCAGGCGATGTTCTCGCCGAAGGGTTGTATGGAGGGTGAGAGGCTGCCGGTGAGCGGGGCTGGTGCGGCAACACTTGCGGAATGTGTGCGGCTACATCCGGCCGCATCGGTCACCGTAACGGAATAGGTGCCCGCGCCGATGTTCACGAGGTCCTCCGTCACGGCAGTGAACCCGTTCGGTCCCGTCCAACTGAAGCTGTAAGGTGCTACCCCGTTGGAAACGTTCAGGTTGATCGCCCCATTGCTCTGGCCGCTGCACAGTGGCCGCGTGCCCGTGGCGCTCAGTTGCATGTCGCTCACGCGGACCTGGCTGCTCAGTATACTGCTGCAGTCACCGTCGGTCACGACCACGGAATAAGTGGTGGTGCTGGTCGGCTTGGCCCACACGGAAGCGGAGCTGGTGGAACTCAGTCCGGTCGAAGGCCCCCAGGTATGACTTTCGGCCGCACTTGCCGTTAGCAGAACGGAATCGCCCCGGCAGAGCGTCGCGTTCGTTGGCGCCAGCGTGGCGAGCAACGTGTCACTGATCTCGAAGGTCAACGAATCGAGGTTCATCCATGCACATAGTGGGTTGCCAAGGATGAAGACCAGGTCCTCCGTGGGCTCATTGATCCCGTCCGCGATCGGATCCACGTTCACGATGGCCGTTGTCTGGTTGGCGGGGATCGTCACCGTTTTCGGTACGTTGGGATCCGGGTCGCCAATGCTGTTGTAGTCGGCCCCGTTGGTGGCGGTACCGCCGAGATGATAGGTCAGCACCAAGGGAGTGGGGAGAGCGGTCTGCCGGATGAATTGGACCCAGCCCGGGTTGCATCCCTCGATCATGGATGGCGATCCGTTGACCGTGTATTTGGCCATCGTCACCTGGTTGCTATGGATCTTCTCGATGAAGACGCCACTGTCGAATTTGCGATCGGAGGCATCGGCCACCACGAGCTTCAGATGGTACTGTTGGCAGGGCTGTACCGCGGATTCGGCGTAGAGTCCGCGTGTGATGCCATCGTACTGGATATGTGGCCCACCAGCATTGTCATAGTAGTATCCCGGATTGGATCCGTTGTTCACATTGTTGATCGTCACCGCCTGGTTCGTGCCGGGGATCACCGCGATGTTGTGTTCGTTGCCGATGCCGGGGTCGCCTGAGATGCCCGGCCCGCTGATGAAGAAGCCGAACACATCATTGTACTGCGAGCCGACCCATTCGTTGTACTCCTCACTGGCGAGCTCGAAATTGAATCGGAGGCTATCGCCGCTGGGGATGATGTCGAACTCGAACAGGCAGGCGTCGCGCGTGGAGCGCCCGGTCACCACGTCCAGGAGCGCGTTGCCACTGGTGCCTGCCTGGAAGGTCTTATTGGCCGCGTTGTTGGGTCCGATGGCATTGTTGATCGTTCCGGAAGTGAGAAGCACACCTTCAGAAAGATCGAGGTTGGTGCCGGTGGATGTGAATGTGCCGTACCCGTCCGTATGGCAGGTGATCACGGGGTTCGAGATGCTCACCCCCGTACCTGCGATGGTCGTTGCCAGGGCTTGCAGGTCCGACTGCGGGGCCACGGTCAACTGGGCGTTCGCCGGGCGTGCCAGGCACAGTGCCAGGCCGATGGGGACGAATTGGATCGTCCGGACGAATGATCGGTACATGATCGTGCTCGGGATCATCGGTCTCGGACTTGGGCACAAGCCGCTTCGGCCTGGGCGATGGAACCGCGCAGGTCAGTGCGTTGGATCCGGACCGACCGGTCCGTGAGGATGCTCCGACTGCGCTGTTCCAATTGTTGGCCATTCATCCGGGAACTCCCTTCGATCACAATGACCCCGGCGGGCACACAGGCGAATGCGATGTGCGCCTCCCCATTGATCGCAAGTTCCCGGGCCATCGCATCGCGCACTTCGCTGGTCAGGCCGGCCAGATGCAAGGTGATGCGTTCCGGAGGTTCCCCGATGCCGATCG
The DNA here is from genome assembly GCA_020848295.1 of Flavobacteriales bacterium. Classification (GTDB taxonomy): domain Bacteria; phylum Bacteroidota; class Bacteroidia; order Flavobacteriales_F; family PHOS-HE28; genus PHOS-HE28. The sequence goes on along the minus strand of JADLAI010000087.1, from coordinate 2,996 downwards.
GGGCGGGTTGCTGAGCGCGTACCGGGGTGGCGTAGAGGCCAGCCCCCAGGATCCACAGCACACAACGGTGAAGGAAGGCGTTGTTCATGGTCTCGTCGGGCCTTGCGTCGGCGGTCGAGTGTTCCGCAGGCGCTCCAATAGGAATGACCCGTCACGTTTATACACGCCTTCGATGAAAAAGGTTCCGCAGCGGACCAGCCCCATGGAGGTAACGACCGACCGGGTCCGGAAGTGGAGGATCCGAGGATCAGCCCTGCCGCTGGCTCAGTGCCGCATGCAGGATGATCCCGGTGGCCACCGAGACATTCAGGGATCCGATGGAGCCGGCCATGGGTATCCGGACCAGCTCATCGGCAAGCCGCATCACCGCATCGCTGATCCCCTCATCCTCGGCCCCCATCACAATGGCCAATGGGCCGGTGAGGTCGCATCCCGCGAGCGGAGCGGCCCCCTTTTCCGTGCAGGCCACGATGCGTAGGCCTTGGTCGCGTGCAGCGCGCAGGCCATCGGTGAGCCGGGCCACCCGGCAAACCGGCTTGCGAAGCAGCGCGCCTGCGGAGCTCTTCACCGCGTCGGGGCCCAGCCGAGCGGTCCCCATCTTCGGTACCAACAGGGCGTGTGCCCCGAAACACTCGGCACTACGGGCGATGGCCCCCATGTTGCGCACGTCGGTCACATTGTCCAACGCCAGGATCAGGGGTGTTCCCCCTTGCTCATAGATCCGGGTGATCACCTCGTTGAGGTCCTGCTCCTCCACCTGGCTCAGGAAGGCGATCACACCCTGATGCTCGGTGCGTGTAAGGCGATCGAGTTTCTCCACCGGCACCGGTTGCCAGGGCACCTGCCGGTCCATGGCCAATTGCCGGATCTCCCGGATACCATCGCCGCCAGCCTCCCGGCGGATCAGCAGCTTTTCGACGTTCTTGCCGGCGCGCAGGGCCTCGATCACCGGCCACACACCACAGATCATATCGTTCGCTGCCATGTTGCAAAGGTGGGCGATCGCGGGTTACCCGGCCGTTCGGTTGCCCACGGGACAATGCCGTACCCATGGGATCCCGGTCCAGGTCACGGATCGTTCGGGGGCAGGGGAGGGGCTGGCCGGTCAGTTCTGATAGACCCGGCCATTCCGCCAGCTCTCCACATTGCGGTACCAGGCTCCTTTCAACACGGGATCACGCTCGAGGACAAGGTCATTTTCATCCGTTGCGCCATCGCGCCGTTGGAAATTGAACACCAAGCTCATCAGATTGTTCTCCTCGCCGTAGATCCATGTCTCTCCGACATCCGTCCTGTAAATGGAGGTGGGCACCCCGAAGATGATGTGTACGAGCCCGCGATCGGTCCGCCAACCTTCCGTCTCTGATGTGAAGTGCCGGTTCGCGTTCTCCACCCGGCCGTAGTAGATCCGTATGGCCTCCCGGCCACGTTCCCTATCACCGGCGGCATCGATCCAGAACTGTTCGATCGCCTGGCGCACGTCCCCGCTCCGTTGGATCCGTTCGTACTCCTGGTTCGAGGTGATGTAGCGCAACGGTTTCAGCAGGTCGTCCGCAGTGGTCACGATGGGATAGGCTTCTGAAATGGAGTACAGCGCGATGTCCGGTGCGGCGGCTGTATCGGAGTGTATGCGGTAGGCGCCGGGCACGCTCAGGTCCAGCATGAAGTTCCCATCCGCGTCGACCTGCACGGGGAAGGGCGGATCGGCGGGTGCAAGGAGCGCAGGGTCCGGTGAGTTGCCGGAGGCGAACACGGGTGCTGGGAGTGCGGTCCGCGCCGGGTGCCGTTGCACGGTGATCTGCTTTCCGGTGCAGGCCTCGCACCGCACCCGGACCTTTCCGCCCTTGAAGTGGTCGGTGAAGTAGGGTAGGCCATGGCTGGTGTCCACCGGCATGTAGTGCTGTGCGTTCAGCCCATCCCCTCCTTTCACACGCAGGAATACCGTGCTCTGTAGGTCACGGTTCAGATCGTGGGCGACCAGTTTGAGCAGGTACGCGCGCTGGTGACCAAGGCGCAGGTCCATGCTGCCGATCAGGTCCATTTCCCCGGATGGCCCGGTACGCACATCGTCCAGCACGATGCTCGCACTATCCACCGGTACCTTGGCATCGGAACGGTCGTAGGCCTCGTAGCGGATCCGCACACTGGCATGGAACGCCCCCCCGGCCCCGTCGCTCTTGTAGAGCAGGTCAGCGGTGTTCAATTGGTAATAGATCCGGGACCGGTCGTTGCTGATGTGGTGTATGCGGGCCTGTACGGGCATTTGCGCACCACCCTTGCCGTAGACGTAAGCCAGATTATCCTTTTGGCTCAGCGGTGCAGGCGAAATGCAGGCTACCAACAGTGCGGCGACCACAACGGTCCAAAATGGTTTTGCTGCGGTCATTCCGGGTCGGTTCGGTCGCTCCAGGTACTGGCGAGGTACTACAAGATCAACATTCCCCTCACGGCGCTGCCACCAGCATACGGTCACCGCGCCCCGCAGCACACTTCTACCAACCACGCATTCAATATCGGCGGATCTGCTTGCCCTCTTCCCGGATGATTTCTCCGCAGAACAGGTTCCGTAGGCCCCGCTACGCAACCTGTTCCGCGTATCGTCCTCCGAAATGACCGCGGCGCATCCCTTGGCCGACCTTGAATGTGTAAATGGTATTGCCACGAGCCTTGCCGTGCTGGTGATGCGGGTCCGAGCGATCTCCTTTCCACACGGGTCCTGGCTGGTGGAGCGAACGTGCGAGGGAGCAAGGGTCGTAGCGCTCAGCCCCTTGCATTTCTTCACCCGCGATCGAGCCTTTCCATTCCACTGCCTCAGCAGGATATGAGGAACAACCTCCATGACCGTGTACACCTATGGTGTAGCACGAAGGTACGGCAGTGATCAGGCACAAGCATGCCTGTTCAATGCGCCCCATTCGAACGACCGTACCATCCGGCAGGTACACCAGGTGGACACCCGAAGGAACACCGACCACCTCGAACACTTCCCCGCCATG
>JADLAI010000086.1 GCA_020848295.1 Flavobacteriales bacterium | reverse complement strand
TGGTTCTTCCACAAGCGGGCCAGCGTATCGAATGCGGCCTGATCGATCTCCCCGCGCAGGTAGCGGTCCAGCGTGGCCTGGTCGTCGCGCTCGATCATCTCGGCACCCAGCACCAGCGGACCGGCCTGGATCAGGTCGCGGGTCACCTCAAGCTGCAACCAATGGGCTATGGCATTGTCGTGCAGCTCGCCGAAGAGGATGATGTCGGCCTGCTTCAACCGTTTCAGCATACCCTTGTGCGAAAGGGGCTTGCCTTGTGCTGTGTAGAGTGCGTATGCGGGTAGCGCCTGGGCGACAGCGGTGAGGCTACACCACAGCAGCCCGGCGGAACAAAGCAGGGAACGGGGGAACATGGTGCAAAGGAACGGCCGTGCCCGGATACGCTCCTGATCGCCGTGCTGTACGCCATGAACAGCCGCCTTCGTTCCTTTGCCGTTGAGCGTGCGTGAGTGCAAATGTAGAGGTCGATGGATCCATTGGAAACGTTCTATCACAAAATTGTTTCCAATGGGATGGGCGGCTCCTGGGCGGGATGAGCGAATTGGCCTAGCCGCTACTACCTATGTGGTATTCCTGTTGATCGATCCACCAAACGACCTTCGTGCCGATGTTGAAGTCCTCCGCCCTGCTCCTGCTCTCGGCCATGGCCATCGCTTCGTTTGGGCAGAACCCCGACAGCCTCGCGATACAGGAATTGGCCCGCGGAGCGAGCAAGACACTCGCAGACACGGTACGCATCGACGCATTGCTGGACAGTGCCAAGGCTTGGGTATCCACCGGGCGCACCGAAAGTCCAGTGACCGCCACCAATGCCGCTCTGGAGCTGGTCGCTCAGATCCACAGCAACGCAGCCGCCCTGACGGAGCGTACCCTCCACGCCAACAAGTTGCAAGGAGTGGCCCACCACTATGCTGGTCGGTACGCACAAGCCCTACTGCGTTTCCAAGAGATGGAAAAAGCCGCACGGACGCTCGGGCGTAAGAAGGATGAAGCAGCCGCCCTGAACTATCAAGGCTATCAGTACCGATCCATGGACGAGACTGAGCGAGCGCTGGAGATCACCGAACGATCATTGGCCATCCTCCTTACACTTCCAGCAGATGGCAACCTGGCCAACACCTATTCCGGATTGGGCACCATCCACTTCGAGCTGCAACAGTTCGACAAGGCCATGGCCATGCAGCACCGCGCGGTGGACCTTCACATTCGCTCGGGACATGACGGGCTGGCCGCGCTGAGCCGTATGGACGTGGCCGAGATCCACAATAAGTTCGGCCGGTTCGACTCGGCCTACCATGAACTCTCGCTGGCCAGGCCATTGATCATGGATGGCGAGAATGCCCCTGATCAGTGCATCTTCCTGTACCACGAAGCACATGCCTTGCTCGGCCTGGGACGAGCGGATGAGGCGGAACGCCTTGCCCAAGTGGCCCTGCGCCTGGCGAAGGAAGTGGGCAATGACGAGCACTTGTATCGCGCGAACGAACTGCTCGCTCTGGTGGCCAGCGCAAAAGGACACTACAAGGAGGCGTTGCTGAAACAGGATAGTTCCCGTGCAGCATTGATCAAAAGTCTGGACTTGGAGAAAGCCCAGGAACTTACCGAGGTGCGGTTGACAGCCGAACACGACCGAGAGCAGGCTGCGCTGCACGCGCGCCTGGAAGAAGAGCGCCGGATGAAGCGGAACACCATGGTGGGTGGTGGGCTGATCCTGCTCGTGGCCGTGCTGCTGGCCGCATTGCTGATCACCACCCGCCGTAAGAACGCACAGATCCTGGCCGCACAACAGCTGGTGGTGGACGCCGAGAAGCAACGCGAGAACGAACAGGTGCGCACCCGCATCGCTCGTGATATCCATGACGATATCGGCAGCGGTCTGACCAAGATCGCCATGTTGGGGAGCGAGGTCAAACGCAGCCTGCACGAACATTCCAATGAGCTGCGCAGTGCCCTGGACCGCATCATCGGGCACAGCCGCGAGGTGAACGCCGCCCTCAGCGATATCGTTTGGACCGTGGACCCCATGCGCGACACCAGCGCCGAACTGGTGAGCCACGCGCGTGCCGTGGCGCAGCGCACACTGCAGGATAGCGGTATCGCCAGTACACTGCGTTTCCAGCACAACGATCCGGAGCACACCGTAGCCCCCGGCACCAAGCACCATGTGGTGATGGTGATGAAGGAAGCGATCAACAATGCGATGAAGTACGCCAACGCATCACACATCACCGTGCTCCTGGATGCCGGTGCAACCCGTGTGAAGCTGGTTGTGACGGACAATGGTGCGGGGTTCGACCCGGAGGCGCTGGCACGTGTCGGTAATGGCCTGCGCAACATGCGGTCCCGCGCCGCAGCCATGGAAGCCAACCTCACCGTGGAGGCAACACCTGGTACGGGCTGCACCGTGACGCTTGAAGGGCCCCTGACGTGAGCGGACCTTCCGTATATTGAAGGGGATGCCCGCTTCTCCCATCCGTGTCGCCATCGTTGAAGATGATCGCGAGATCAGACAGCTCTTGCGCAGCATGATGGAACGCGCCGACGGGCTTCAGGTCGTGGGGGCGTTTCCTGACGCGGACCTGTTCCTGGCGGACCGCGAACGGATCACTCCCGCTGTGGTCCTGATGGACATCGGGCTGCCCGGCACCAACGGTATCGAGTCGTGCGGCACGCCAAGCCTCTCCAGCCCTCCACCCAATACCTGATGAGCACTGTGTTCGAAAGCCCGGCCTACATCCACCAAGCGCTGTGCGCTGGCGCTACCGGCGATCTGGTGAAGAACGCCGATCCGGAAGAGATCATCGCCGCTGTGCGCGACATCCACGCTGGTGGTTCGCCCATGTCACCACCCATTGCACGCTTGGTGGTGGCCAGCTTCCAACAGCAGGCCCAGCAAAGCATACAGGACCAACTGCTCACCGAGCGCGAGAAACAGATCCTGGATCAGCTGGCCAATGGTCTCATGTACAAAGAGATCGCCGCCAAGGCCGGCATCAGCACCGAAACGGTACGCAAACACGTGCGCCACATCTACGAGAAATTGCAGGTAGGCTCGCGTATGGAAGTGGTGCGCAAGGCGTTCCCGGGACGGTAGGGCGTACTACGCACGTGGTATTGTAGCCCCCCGGCCATACCGGGACTTTTGGCGACGCGTGGAGAACACGCCACCACCATGTCCCGCCTTGTTCCGCTCTCTTCCCTTGCGCCTTTGCTGGTCGCGATGCTGGTCGCTTGTGGTGCGCACGGGCAGGACCTGGGTGCCATCGGCAAGGAGAAGCCCGTACGGCTGAACGGGAGCTTTTCGTTGCTGGGGGGTCCCTACTTCCATAGTGGTGATGGCACCCCGCGCAATGAGCCGTTCTGGTGGAATACCAGCGGGTCCGTAACGCTGAGCGTGTATGGTCTACAGGTACCCGTGAGCTTCAACGTGGGCTCGCAACAGCGCACATGGACGCAGCCCTTCAACCGCTACGGCATGAGCCCCCATTACAAGTGGGCGAGGTTGCACCTGGGCTATCGCAGCATCCGGTTCAACCCGTACACCATGGCGGGTGTGCAGTTCTTCGGTGCAGGTGTGGAACTGGAACCGAAAGGCTTCCGCTTCGCTGCTTTCTATGGGCGTTTCAACAAGCCAGTAGCGCAGGATACGCTGGCCTCCATCGCACCACGACCCGCTTACGAACGCACCGGGTACGGCGTGAAGATCGGCGTGGGCAACCGCCGCAACTACTTCGATGTGATGTTCTTCCGCGCGGCGGATGACAGTGCTTCCATCCCTGCGGTGAAGAGCGTGGACCAAGCCAGCGCGCCCAAGGAAAACGTGGCTGCTGGCATCAGCAGCCGTCTGGCCTTGGGCAAACGCCTTACGTGGCAATTCGATCTGGGGGCGAGTGCGATGAATGAGGATGTGCGCGCCCTGGAGATCACCGATTCCGATGTGCCCACCAGCGTGCAAGGCATCTTCAACCCACGACTTGGCGCGAAGCTGTTGTTCGCAGGCAACACCTCGCTCACGTACGCTTACAAGATCTTCAGCCTGCGCGGTGAAGTGAAACAGGTGGACCCTGATTACCGCACCTTGGGCGCGTATTATCAGGCTGCCGATCTGCGCGCGATCACCGTGGCACCGAACCTCCGGCTGTGGAAGAACAAGGTGCGCGTCGGGGGTAGCTACGGCCACCAACAGGACAACCTCAGCGGTCGGAAAGCCGCTACCAGCGTGCGTCGCATCGGTTCGGCCAATCTGAGCTGGACGCCTTCGCGCAGCTACGGAGCAGACCTCAACTTCAGCAACTACGGCATCGAACAGCAAGCGGGCCTGCGGGTGTTGAGCGATACGTTCCGTGTGGCGCAAGTGAACCGGAGCATGACACTTTCGCAACGGTACATGCGCACCAATTCGCACCGCACGTTCACCGTTTCACTTTCCGGCGGTCTACAGCAGTTGCAAGACCTGAACCCCTACGGCACGTTCGCTTCCGCAGAGAACGAAGTGGTCTATGGCAACCTTTTCGTGAGCCGCACGCGCCATGCGGACAACCTGGGCATCAGCGGGGGGGTGAACATGAGCCGCAATGCCACGGCGAACGGGTCGTACATCCTCGTGGGTCCATCGCTCGGCCTCTCCCGCACCATGGCCAAGCAGAGGGTGACCGCCTCGCTGAACGGGGCATGGAACGCTGCCATGCAGGACGGACGCACCGCGGGCAACACCGTGAACGCCAGCGCCACCATGCAATACCGCTGCACCGCCATGCATCGCTTTCAACTCACCGCCAACGCACTCTTCAACAGCACCACGTTCGTGGCCTCCCGCGAATTCACCGAGGTGCGCATCCTCGCCGGTTACGTGTTCGTGTTCCAACCCAAGTCCTGACGCACCATGGCCACCAAACTTCTCCTGCGTCCGTTCGTCGTCGCATTCGTGTCACTGCTCACGTTCGGCACACGCGCACAACTCGATCCGCTCACGCTGAGCACCACGGTTAACCCACCGTACACGGCCAACTACGCCGCCTACTTCCAGAACCCCATGCAGGTATCGTTGATGATCGTCAACGAGGGACTGGAAGCGCAAACGCGGGATATCTATCTCGCGGGTTCCATCGCCACCCTGGATGGCAGCATCAGCGTGCGCATTGAAGGTGGCCAGCCTTGGAACGCTCCGCCGCTCATTGTTCCCGTGGGTTTCTCCGCATTCACCGGCGCCGACCTGCAACCGTTCATCGCCAATGGCGGAGGGCAGGTGCAATACACCGGCATCACCGAAGAGGATATCCGGTTGGGCTTGTTGCCCGAGGGCGATTACCAGATCTGCCTCCAGGCATTCGACTACATCACCAACGAACCCTTGAGCGCGGGTGCGCCCAGCTCGGGTTGTTCCAACATCTTCACCGTAAGCTATCCGCCGCCGCCGCAATTGCTCAACCCGGCATGTGGCCAGGTCGTGAACGGAACCCAACCGCAATCCGTGCTCTTCAACTGGATCCTGCCTTCCGGACCACCGATGGGCGCCGTGGTGCAATACCATTTCAAGCTGGTGGTGTTACCGGAAGAAGCTGAGGCCATCGACCCGCTCTCGGCATTGGAAACATCCATGGACCCCATTTGGGAGGAGGATGTGATGAACCCACAGTTCCTCTATACGCAGTTGATGCCGGCCCTGTTGACCGGTCGACGGTACGCGTGGTACGTGCGCGCAGTGGACATCAACGGCGCACACACCTTCCAGAACAACGGCTGGTCCGAACCGTGTACGTTCACGTGGAGCGACGACGCCAGCTTCACCTTCGCCTATCCCCTGGTGAACGATACGCTACCGTGGGACTTCATGCCCATCGTGGCGCGCTTCGATCCATACCGCGCGGACATCACACAGTTCGAAAGCGAGCTAACGCTGATCCATGTGGGTGGTGAGCAGCAGGACTACCAACGCGAATTGGTCTGGGCCGATGGGCCACAGCCCTCCCAACAAGAAGTGTTGGGTATTCCGGTAACGCAAGACCAGTCGCGACACGTGAACATCTACAAGCGGGACACCGATCCCGGCGTGATGCGATTCGACTCCGGTGAAGAGCACATGATGACCGCGACCGTTCGCTTGATGCCGGACAATGGCGACCCGATCACCGGGTACATGGCTGGCGGCTTCGCTACTGGCATGGGCACGCCCCGCATGATCAGCCCGCCGCACCAGGCGCAACTGCCCCGCAACGGCGGTGATCTCGAAGAGACCGGCTACGCGCCCGTGCTCCTTCGCTTCAAAACGGCCGAGCCACCCGCGCGCCTGTTGCCTCCATTCCCCATCATCCAGAACGTGGACGGCATCAGCACACAGACCAATGGCCATATCTACCAGCGCTGGCGATTGGATGTTTCCAAGACCACCGATTTCGCCATCCGGGAAGCCTTTGAAAGCGGACGGGTGGGCATGCTCCTTGACCTGCTGGAACAGAGCTGCGATGAAGCGTGCATGATCGCCGAACTCTACAAGGAAGTGGAGTTCGCCTTCACACCCAACGCAGAAGGCACCTACTACTGGCGTATCGTCTGGCTGACCGACCCCAACAGTGAACTCGGTCCACATTACCGGGCAGGTCCTACGTACAGCTTCACCATCGGTGAGAATGGCGAAGGCGGTGGCGGATCCACAACGACCACAGAAGAAGAGGACGTGATCCCACCTGCGGAATGCTTGGCGGTCTGTCGTCGTGCGCCCACATCCATCATCGATCAAGTGGCTGTGACCACCTTCCACACCGGCGACACCGTGGAAGTGGGCCTGTTCAAGATGCGGTTGACCAGCATCACCTACGGTGCGGCCAACATGGCATCCGGTGAAGGACTGGTGGATGTGCCGGTGATGAAAGCCGCCTTGCGCGTGCGCTTCACGAATGTCCGGATCAATGCGAACAAACGCGTGTATGACGGTGTGGTGAACGGCATGTACGACAACGAAGGTGTGATCCCGCCTGCATGGGCCACGGGCACCTCGCTCGCCGCAGGCTTCAACCCACAAGCCGCCCAAGCCATTGATGACTACCTGAACACCGCCGGCCGTTTGGTGAGCCAGTTCGCGGGCAGCTCACCCATGGGCTTACCCATCGGCATCGACAAGGAATTGCCCGCAGGGCGTGTGGTGATCGGCATTCTCGGCGTACAGTTCACCGACACCATCGCACGCTTGAACGCCGGCATGGCTCTACCCATGCAAGACCTGGGCGAAGTGCTTGGCCTCGGCAATATGGCGGTACCGTTCCACCCCGGCGGTATCGGTGATCTTTCCGAAGAAGCCACGCTCTATCTCCTGGGTGAAGTGCGTGTGCCGCTTGGTGAAGACACCGTGAAGTTGAACGGCGCGCGTTTCGCCGATGGTTTCACCACCGTGCAGGATAGCGGAACCTTCGTGGCCTGGGATTGCAACGGATTCCGCGCAGCCACCATCGACCTCGAATACCGCTTCGGCCAAGAGAAGCTGCGCGAGGATCTCGCCAACGGAGAAGATGGGCCGCGCAAAGTGATCGGCTCGCTTCGCGTGCGCACCGGTCGTGGCGGTGTGATGGGGCGCCTGGACATGAACGTCCCCTTCCACCTGACCAACGCCAAGAGCTGGGGCTTCGATGTGCAGGAAGCCTGGCTGGATCTGGCGAGCTACATCAATCCGCCGGAAATGGAATTGCCGCAGGGCCACTTCCTCACCAGCGATCGCATGCAGGAAGACGGCACCATCACCGATGATTGGACCGGGGTGTTCGTAAAGCGCACCATGCTGCGGATGCCTCCGACCATCCAGCGCTTGGAAGGTGCAGGCCGCGTGACCGCTCAAGTGGACGACTTCATCTATGAGTTCGGTAACGGCGTGTCCGCGAAATTCAAGGTGGCCAATGTGCTCGATACCGACGAGGGTACTTTGGACGGATGGGGATTCTCCCTGGACACCCTGCACGCCGACATTGTTGCGAACGCCTTCGCCCAAGGCGGTTTCAGCGGGCGGATCCGCATGCCGTTCAGCGACACGTTGCTGCTGTACACCGGCATGATCCAGCATGATCCGCAGACAGAGGATACACGCATGGAATTCCTGCTGCACCCCGATGGACAATTGAACATACCGATGTACGTGGGCCAGCTCGAGCTGCTCGAGACCAGTACGGTGCGGGCCATTTTCGGCGATGCCAACACCGGCAACAGCGCGCGCGCCGAACTGAACGGTAAGCTCACCGTGGATGTGAACATGCCCAGTGCCTTGAACATCAACTTCCGCGACATCGCATTCCAAGGCCTCTACTTCCAAACGGACGACCCGTATACCAACGCCACCGACAACGGCGTGTTCTCCCTAGCGAGCCCGCAGAAGTACATGGGCGCAGCGTACGCCGAAGACTTGTCGGATGACAACGCACCCACCGGTGGAAGTACTGGCGGCTTTCCGATCAGCATCACCCGCGTGACCACCGAACGGCGCAACTCCGAAGGTGGTATCATGGCCGGTATCGGTTTCGACATCAACCTGAACCTGAGCGGACAGACCAACATCTTCGTGGCCACCACGCGTATTGCTGTGCTGGGCCAATTGAACACCTCGGCATTGCACCAGTGGGGTCACCACTCCGTGGAACTCGACTCCATCGGGGTGACCGGCGAGACCGGCGCGGTGAAGATCATCGGTGGGCTCCGCTGGTACCACGACGATCCCACCTACGGCAATGGCATCAACGGCAGCGTGAAAGCGTGGTTCATGAAAGGCGCGTTGGAAGTGGCAGCGGCGGCACAGTTCGGTACCGTGAATGGCACACGGTACTGGTTCGCCGATGCCATGTTCGCCAAGGAAGGTGGCTTCTCTCCGGGGCAACCGTTCAACGTGTACGGCTTTGGTGGTGGTGCCTGGTACCACATGCGCCGTGTGGGCGAGGTGCCCAGCGCAGCAACGGTCACGGCGGCCACCATCACCAACCAGGATGATGAGGACTACACGCCAGGGCTTACCCTGAGCAACGTGGTGTATCGGCCCGATGCATCCGAGCTCTTCGGCTTCAAGGCCACCGTGATCTTCGGCGATGGCGCCAGCGGCCGCGCTTACAACGGTGACCTCACCGCCGGTATGACCTTCAGTGAAAGTGGCGGTGTGAGCACGGCGTTCCTCAACGGCAACGTGTACATGATGGCCGATCGCAATGATCGCGAACACGTTCCGATCCGAGGCACCGCAGCGATCAGCTACGACTTCCCCAATGATGTGTTCCAGGCGAACTTCCAGATGTTCGTCACCATCGGAATCGGCATCGTCACCGGCACAGGCCCCAATGATCTTGCCGGTGGTGCGGAACTGCTGATCACGCCGGACACCTGGCACTTCTTCGTGGGCACACCACAAACGCCTGTTGGACTGGACTACCTCGGCCTCTTCTCCAGCACGAGCTACTTCATGGTGGGCCAGGACCTGCCCGATCCGCTACCACCTGACTCCTCCGCCGTGCTAGCCCTGCTAGGCAACACCGACTTCAGCTGGCCCAACGGCGTGGATGAAGCAACGGGCATCGCCTTCGGTGCACGGGCTGCCATGGATCAGAAGTTCGACTTCTATCTGCTGCGCATGCAACTGCATGCCGGGCTGGGCTTCGACATGGCCTTCGTGTCCGCAGCGAACATGGCGTGCGAGGGCATCGCCGATCCGGGCATCGCCGGGTTCTACGCGACCGGGCAGGTATTCGCCTACCTCGGCGGCAGCGTGAGCCTGCACGTGGACGTGTGGTTCGCCGAAGGTGATTTCGAGATCATGAAGATCGCGGCCGCAGCCATGCTCCAGGGTGGCTTCGCCGATCCCAGCTGGGTGCGCGGCGACGTGGGTGGGGAGTACAGCATTCTCGGCGGCATGATCGATGGGTCATTCAACTTCCCCTTCTCCGCAGGTCACCCGTGCGACAACTTCGGTGGCGGGGCCTTGGCCGGCCTGGACCCCATCGGCGATATCACACCACACCACAACGATGGCATAGCACCGGGTACCACACCCGTGGACGTGGGCATCAATTGCGAAGTGGCGCTGAACATGAAGCTGGATGTCCCCTTCAACCTGAAGGAATACCGCGAGGATGGCAGCTCATACTGGCGCACCTTCCGCCTGGTGTTGGATGCCGCGCAACTGAAGCGGGTAGGCACCGAACAGCAGACCACCATTGAAATGTCGCCCTCCAAGGATCAAATAGTGGTTGTGCCCGCGCGCTACCTGGACCCGTTCACCAAATACACGTTCAGCGTGAAACTGCGTGCCGAGGAGCGCAACAGCGAGGGGCTGTGGGCGACCGCCATCACACAGGGCGAACAAGCGGTCTGGGATAGCACCATCGCATTCAAGACGGGAGAGGGACTGAAGGAACTGCGCGAACAGGACATCGTGTACACCTACCCGTTCATCGGCCAACGCTATGTGTTACAGGATGAATGCCGATCGGCCATCATCCATTGCAAGGGCGACCTTTCCTCGCAAACGCTGCTCTTCGGACCCGCCGCGCCGGGCCGTACACGCATCTACAAGGTAATGCTCACACCGCACCTCGGCGGCGCCACCATCACCTGCCTGGCCATCGTTGCCTTGGAAGAGAATGACCCCACGATCATCACCTTCAACCTGCCGCCGTTGATGAACCACAAGACCTACGTGGCGCAGTTCATCTACCGCGACAGCCTGATAGCAGGCACGGTGGGGCAGCAGGCCCTAGGCGCCGACCTCGCGGATATCAGTGCGCTTTCGATGAGCACGGTGAACACCAGTGCGAGCACCAGCAGCGCGAACGGCCTTACCATGAACATCAAGCGTCGCCGACTCTCTGGCTACTCCTTGCGCCGCAACGAGAAGTTGCTCTTCACCTACTTCTTCGCCACATCCAACTTCAACACCATCACGGCCAAGGCAGCCTCGCTCACCAACAGCATCACCCACCTCGAGAGCGATGGTGCGAGCCCCCCACGTGAAACACTGCGGCCCGACTTCCAAGGCGAACGTTTCGATGTGTTCGATGTATTGGGCTACACATCCGCTGTCCGGCCCTCGTTCAAGATCGCACCGCTCATCGGCCTAACGGATGCGCTCGCCGATGCCTGGTCAAGGCAATGGAGCGATCCGGTGTTGTACGACTACTATGCAGAGATCAAGGCCCAGGGATGCAGCAGCATGGACCTGCAACGCAGCCTGGTATATAGTATGGGCGTTCCGTATATCTCCGATAGCCCGGATCCGATCGGTATGCCGCCCTACCGCACCGTTACCTGGCGGGCCGGCAACCCCACGATGCAACCGTTGACCAGCGAGGAGACCGCCCCTGCGCCAGCAATGGGGATGGTCGCTCAGCAGGTGGGCAGCATGGCGATCAGCGACGGAGCACCACCTGCTTCCGTGCGCCTGGACAACGCCACACCGCGGTGGGTACGCAACGATCAGCAACGCCTCGTCTCCATCACCGCGAACGTGATCGCCAAATGCGGCCCGTTGAATGGCGCCGACTCTCCCGGCGAGAACATGGGCGACATGGTGGAACCGCTGCGGAGCATGGTGATCCGCTTCCAGAACTCCGGCTTCAAACGGGCCTACCGCGGCAACTACCGCATCCGCTTCAGCTTCCAGCCACCACCGACCTGTCAGCAGTTCGCAGATTGGAACCAGACCATCGACTTGAGCTCCGGCGAAGCCATTTACAACCATACCCAAGGACCGCTCGCCACGCCCAACCAAGCCGCAGGTGGCATTCCAAATGGCGGCGCGATGCAAACAGCTCCCTGATCCATGCGCTACATTCAACTTCTCCTCCTTGGCGCGATGACCATTGGTTCGGCGTCCGCACAAAGTCTGCGCGCTCTTGCCTTCAATGCGAAGGACTCCATCGTCGTCCGCTGGGCACCCAGCACGGTCGAAGCCTGGGAACGATTCAATCGTAACGGATGCCGGATCGAACGCGTGGATGTGAGCACCACGGACCTTACTGCAAAACGACTCAACACCGATACGCTGAAACCCGCGTCATTGGAATTGCTGAAACAGCGACTCTCGCAGAACCTGTTTGCGCCGATCATTGCGCAGGCCCTGTACGGAACGAACATGGCACCGAACACCGGTGACCTCCGCGCACAGATGGATGCCGCTGATCAAGTGGCCTTGCGCTGGTCGCTCTGTGCACTGTATGCGGACATCGATCCGGCCATTGCCAACGCGCTGGGCTACCGCTGGGTGGACAAGGATGTGAGTGGAACGGGTTACTACCTCTATCGGGTGATCACACTGGACCCAGGTCATCCGGATACGGCCGTGGTCGCGGTGGACCGCGAACAAGGAGTGGATGCCATTCCTCACGGACCATCCCTATCGGCACAGGAGAAGGAAGGAAGCATCGCACTCCGATGGGAACGCGACCTGGTGTACGGATCCTTCAGCGCATATTGGATCGAACGCAGGCAGAACGGCGCAGCATGGCAGCGCTTGAACAACGTGCCTTTCGTGCCGATGGACAATAAGCGCGGCGCAGCGCCTTACTACACCTACACCGATACCACCATCGCACGTGATTACACCACATACGACTACCGCGCGATCGGCATCACACCCTTCGGCATGGTGAGTACCGAAGCACCCGTGGTCAGCGCCATGGGGCGTGATCGCACCGCGCCAGCCAGTCCGGAAATGAAAGCCGTGAAGGATGAGAATGGGCGTTTAGTGGTGCACTGGGAACAACCTGGTCTCGCCAACGATCTCAAAGGATTCCGCGTGGAGAAGACGCACCATGCCCAAGCTGCGTATGTGCCCTTGCATCGCGAACTGCTTCCCCCATCCGCACGACAGTTCACCGACACATCAACGTTCCTGATCGCCGAGAACCACTTCCGTGTGTGGGCAGTGGACACGGCAGGGAATGAATCCGTTTCGCTCAGTGGCTATGGCACACTCGTGGATTCCATCGCACCAGCACCCGCGATGAACTTGCGCGGCAGCATCGACACAGCAGGTGTGGTGACCGTGCATTGGCCCTTGGGAAAAGAGAATGACATCCTCGGGTACCGGGTCTTCTTCGCCAATGCGGCGGACCACAACTTCAACAACCTCTCACCAGAGCCGATCCAGGATACGATCTTCCACGACACCATCCCCTTGCGCACCCTCACTAAACACATCTACTACCGGGTGGTGGCCGTGGACCGCAACTTCAACCACAGCGCAATGAGCGCGACGCTGATGCTGGTGAAACCCGATGTGGTGGCCCCTGTTGCACCGGTGTTCGAACGCTATGCCGTGAGCGACAGTTCCGTGGTCCTGCACTTCGTTCCGAGCAGCAGCAACGATGTGGCTCGTCACCTCCTACTGCGCCGCAGCGAACGTGATACCGCCTGGCGCGAAGTGACGGCTTGGTACACGAACGAGGATCGCCGTACGTGGGCGGACCGCACCGTGGAGGCCCCTTCCGCATACACCTATGTGATGCTGGCCCTGGACAGTGCGGGCAATACTTCGCCACGCTCCGTTCCATTGGAAGTGCGTTTGAACGCACAGCCCCAGCGCCCGGCCGTGGGAGCCGTGTTCGCCACACCGATGGACCATGTGGTACACGTGCGCTGGACCGTTCCAGCAAAACCGGTGAAGCACTATGTGATCTATCGTTCCAAGAACGGGTCGGCAGGCACCTCCATCGCCTCCGCTCCTGCTGATGCCACCACCTACACGGATATCCGTGTTCCGGGCAAAGGCAGCTATCGGTATGCGGTGAAGGCCGTGTATGCCGACGGTGGTTCATCGCGCATCGTGGAAATGGGCGCCAGCGTGGAGATGCGTTAGCGTACTACGCACGTGGTATTGTAGTGCCACCAACCGCGCGGGTACTTCGCATCAACAACGAAGACCCATGCGCAACATGATCCTTCCCCTCCTACTGGCCCTACCCTTCGCGGGCGTGGCGCAACAGGTGGTATCCGGCGGTGGTGGCCACCATGTCAACGCAACGGATGCCATCTCCTACACCATCGGCGAAACCGTGATCAACACGGTATCCGCTAGCGGAACCACGCTGACACAAGGCTTCAACCAACCCTGGGCGGACATCACCACGCTGGTGGCTGATACGGAGGAGGCCGTGACCATCACCGTGTATCCGAACCCGGTACGGCATACGCTGCACATCGACGCGGGCTCCACCACACAGGCCCAACGCTATTTCCTGCACGACGCTGCTGGCCGCCTGGTGACCGAGGGCCGCATCGGAAGCAGCATCACCGAGTTGGACATGCAAGCCTACGCGAGCGGCGGATACTTCCTCCGCGTGCTCAGCGACGAAAACACCACCCTGAAGTCCTTCAAGATCTCCATAACCCACTAAGCCATGAAGAAGCCCTTATCCCTTCTCTTTGCCTTCACGCTCGCATCGGCCGCGTGGGCACAAGCGCCACAGCGTATCAACTACCAGGCGATCCTGCGCGATGGTGCAGGAGCGATCGAAGCCAACACCGAAGCCACGCTCGGCATCGCCTTGCTGCAAGGCAGTGCGAACGGACCGGTGGTCTACAACGAAACCCACGCTGTGACCACCAACGCGTTCGGCCTCGCCAATGTGGCCATTGGTGGTGGAACCGTGGTGAGCGGCACCTTCGCGAACATCGATTGGAGCAACGGTCCCTACTTCGTGCGGACCAGCATGAATGGCACGCCGGTGGGTACCTCGCAACTGATGAGCGTACCCTACGCCCTCTTCGCTGAGACCAGCAATACACCCGGCCCTCAAGGCCCGCAAGGTGTACAAGGCGTTCCCGGTCCCGCCGGCACACAAGGCCCCCCCGGCGCGACGGGCGCAGCTGGACCTACCGGCGCAACCGGACCGCAAGGGCCACAGGGCGTGCCCGGACCAACGGGTCCGCAAGGTGCGGCTGGTCAAGATGGAACAGGCGTATCGATCCTTGGGTCCTTGGATGACGAAAGCGAGTTGCCTCCTAACGGCGATCCCGGTGACGCCTACTTGATCGACGGTAGTCTTTTCGTGTGGAGCGACAACACCAACTCGTGGGAGAACGTTGGTTCGATACAAGGACCGACCGGACCACAGGGGCCTACCGGCGCCATGGGGACAACGGGACCCGTAGGAGCGACGGGCGCGACCGGTGCAACGGGCGCACAAGGATCCACAGGCCCTACGGGTGCAACCGGCGCCATGGGGCCTGCCGGTGCCGATGGAAGAACGCTGTTGAACGGAACCACGAACCCCACGGCAGCTGTTGGTGCGAACGGTGATTTCTACATCAACACCACCAGCGATCAGATCTACGGACCCAAGACCGCAGGTGCATGGGGCGCAGGTACTCCGCTGGTCGGGCCAACTGGCGCCACGGGGGCAACGGGTGCGCAAGGTGCTGTCGGTCCACAAGGTGCCACTGGTGCAACAGGAGCTACCGGGCCCATGGGGCCTCAAGGAACAACGGGAGCCATGGGGCCTGCCGGACCGATCGGTGCAACAGGCGCCACTGGTGCTACGGGTGCGGCTGGTCCTCAAGGTGCGACCGGTCCCACAGGCCCACAAGGGGCCCTCGGCACGAACGGTCTTGATGGCAAAACGGTCCTCAACGGCACGACCGATCCCGCAGTGGGGATCGGCGCTATCGGCGACTTCTACATCAACACCACCAGCGACTTCATCTTCGGCCCCAAGACGGCCGGTGGTTGGGGAACGGGCACGTCGCTGGTCGGACCGCAAGGGCTGCAAGGCCCAGCAGGTCCCGCAGGCAGCGCAAATGGCTGGGCATTGCTGGGAAATGCATCCACCAACCCAGCGAACAACTTCCTGGGTACCACCGATGCTCAACCGATGGTGATCCGCGTCGCGAACACGCGGGCGGGCTACATAGCCACCGACTCCACCACCGGAATGACCAGCATCGGGAAGATGGCCTTGATGGCGAACACGACTGGAGCATTGAACAGTGCATTCGGTTTCCAGGCGTTGCGCAATAATGCTGACGGCTATTGGAACACAGCGACCGGCTATCAATCACTCTATCGGAACACTGCAGGCTACGGGAACACAGCCAACGGAACAGGAACCTTATACAACAACCAGACCGGGCAAAGCAACACCGGCATGGGTTACCGATCCTTGTACACTACCACCTCAGGTACCGGCAACTCCGCGATCGGTAGTGCTTCGATGTACTCGAACTCCACTGGCTCGTCCAACGCAGCGCTGGGGCACAATGCGCTACGCGGTAATCAGGTCGGCAACTCCAACGTGGCCATCGGTGTGCGGGCCCTTTACCTCGGCAGCAACCGCAGCAACCTGGTGGCTATCGGCGATAGCGCACTGTACAACAACGCATCGGGGCTTGGCGTTCCAGGCGGCAAACTCCCACCGATGGAAGGCTACTACAACACGGCCGTGGGCAGCAAGGCGATGTTCGCGAACGTTTCCGGCCTCAACTGTACCGCCGTTGGCTACCAAGCCATGAACCTCTCCAATGGCACCAGCAACACAGCGGTTGGATCCTGGTCGCTCTCGCTGAACACCTCCGGTGAGACCAATACGGCCGTAGGTGATCAGGCGCTACGGTCCAATACGACCGGAAGCGGCAATACCGGTCTCGGTTTCTTCGCGCTTTTCGGCACCACGGGCAACGGGGAATACAACACAGCGGTAGGCTACAACGCTGGGTCTACGCTGACCACAGCGCGCTACAACACCGGCGTTGGATTCAATGCGCTGGACAACAATACCACCGGGCACAACAACACCGCCATCGGTCGCTCCGCAGGGCCCTCGGCGAACGGATTCGGCAACACCACATCCATCGGGTACGACGCACACCCCACCGCGACGAACATGGTCCGTGTAGGCAACACGCTTGTCACCAGCATCAATGGCGCGGTGAACTTCACCGTGGTGAGCGATGCACGCTTCAAACAGAACGTGCAACGCGATGTCCGTGGTCTGGATTTCGTGATGAAATTGAACCCCGTGACCTACAACTACGATGTGTCCGGATTACGGGAGCAGATGAAAGAAGGCCATGAGCACGACAACGAAGGCAACGTGGTGCGCGTAAGCGATCCGGAGACCGAGGCCGCCATCGCGCACCAAAGCGCCATCCGATATACCGGGTTCCTGGCACAGGAGGTGGAGAGCGCCGCCAAGGAGACCGGTTTCACCTTCAGCGGTGTTGATGCCCCTGACAATGCTGGCGACCTCTATGGCCTGCGCTACGCGGAATTCGTAGTGCCCCTGGTGAAAGCCGTGCAGGAGCAACAAGTGCAGATCGACACGCAGCAGCGAGAGATCGAACTGCTGAAACAACAAGTGCGGGACCTGATCCAACACCGTTGAGTAGCCTTTGGAAGGCCGAACGCGCCCGGATGACTCCGGGAGCGTTCGGTCTTCTATCTTGTGGAGGTCGTCTGAACACCTGCGAACGCACCACCATGATCCTGAGATGCCAGCGTTGGTCGTTGCTCCTTACGATGCTGTACGCCAGTGCGAACGCCAGGTCACAGGAGTCGCCTGAGCGTCTGGATTCCATTCTTCCACTGCTCGACCCTGCGATCCAGGATACGAACCAGATGGACATGCTCATCAGTGTGGCCGAGTCCTGGACCACTTCGGACAATGCCTTCCCTTACCTCCACAGGCTGGACAGTCTTTCACACTACCTGCTCCAAAGCAAGGACGGGGACATCCGACGGCGAGGAAGGCATGGGCGCGGTGCCTACAACTTCTTCGTCGGGTATCATGCCAAATTCGCACGGAATATTCCCCTGGCATTACGATCATTCCAAAGCGCGCTCACCGATTTCAAGGTCCACAACGAACGCCACGCGCTCGCCGAAACGAACGACGCCCTCGGGGTGTTGTTCAACGCCGTGGGCAGGCCCGATCGTGCGGCGGCGTTCTTCCAGGAGGAACTTCGTATCGGGCGCGAGATCCATCACCAGCATGTCACCGCACAAGCGCTGATCCATCTGGCGGGCACTCATACCGATCGCGGTCAACCGCACATCGCCGAGGCCTACCTGGACTCGTGCAGACCGGGATCAGCAGCGGACAGTTCCACGCTCTTCATCGAACGCGGACGCATGCGGACCTTGAAAGGGGAGCACGCACAAGCGATGCTCTTGTTGCGCCAAGCCGTAGAAGCCGCCGAGCATTCCTCCAACGCGTGGGACTTGCTACCAGCACTCACCCCCTTGGCACGGTCGTACTATGCCATGAACGATCACGTCAATGGGCTTGCCGCAGCCGAACGATGCGCTCAGATCGCCGAGCGAATGGGCGACCTCACGGCCCAGTGCGGATGCACCGTATTGATGGGCATCGGACGTATGGCCACCGGAGACCTGGCCAGGGCTGAACACGCATTGCTCGAAGGGGCACGGCTGGCACGGTTGAACAACAACGTGGGGGTGGCGCGCGAACTCGGTGACGAAGGATCCTTGCTGCGTACGGCCGAACTGCTCAAGGATCTCTATCGGCAGCAAGGACGAACAGAGGAAGCCCTGGACATGACCGAACAATGGGTGCAGCTGAAGGACAGTGTGTCGCGCATGAGCGGTCAGGATGACATCCTGCTATTCGAATTCGAACGCGAGCAATTCGCGGACAGCCTGAAGCACGTGAACGCGGTGGCTGCTCAACAGGCCGCACATGAACGGAGCATCGCCAGAGAGACCTCCCGCCGCAACATCTTCATCCTCGCCATCGCGCTGCTCGTAGCCATCGTCATTACCATCTGGAGCCGCATCCGGCTACTCCGGCGCAGCAACGCCGCGATCCTCGCCGCTCAAGAACAAGTCCTCGCAAGCGAGCGGGCACTGGCCACTGAAGCCATCCGTACACGCATCGCGCGCGATGTTCACGACCAACTGGGTAGCGACCTTACCAAGCTTGTCATGCTCAGCAGCGAGGTCAAAGACTTCGCCAAGAGCAAACCGAGCGAACTTCCGGACATCGCCAGTGACATTGAACGCATCGCCAGGGAGGCCAACCGCTCATTGGGCGATATCGTCTGGGCCATCGATCCGCACGACGATTCGCTCGCCGGCCTCACCGAGCGCATGCGGATCCATTGTGAACGTACGCTGAAGGGTTGCGACATAGCACACACCATTGACTGCGCACATGAAGGGCCGGACCGATCAATGGATCCGGCGACCAGACGCGATATCCACCTCATCCTGCGTGAGGCGCTCAACAACTCCATCAAATACGCTCAGGCAGCGCACATCCGGGTGTACCTCCGTACTTCAATGCAGCGTGTGGAGCTGGTCGTGGAGGACGATGGCGTGGGTCTTTCATCGGCCGCACGTCCCGGGCATGGAACGGCGAACATGCACCAACGTGCGCAACGCTGCGGTGCTCGGCTTACCTTGGAGAAAGCCGATGCACACGGAACACGCGTCACCCTCGTAGCCAACCTACCGGAACCGGCTCATGCCTGAACCTTCCACCGTGCGTACAACACTCCTGAGCCTTACCCTCGTCACGTCTTCGCTTCATGCGCAGGCCGACCTGGACTCGCTCCGCAGGATAGCGCATGATAGGTCTCGCCCAGACAGCGTCCGCTTCAGGGCCTATCATGACCTCGTCTGGGACGGCTACCTCTTCTCGGACCCGGATACGGCCTACACCATGGGCCGCTGGTTGCAACGTGAGGCACGCCTGAAGGCGAGTGGCACATACGAGGCGCGCGCCAGCGAGCTGATGGCGGCGAGCTGGTACGTACGTGGTGATCTGCGTGCCGCACTGCTGCATTACGATACGGCTCTCGCCCTCCATGAACGGAACAACGATGATGACGGCTATGCCGATGTGATCACCAACGCCGCAAGCATGCGCTCCTACCTCGGCGAACATGAACGGGCGCTTGCCATGTACGCGGAAGGAATGGCGATCCATGAGCGCATCCACGACAGCGTGAGCATGGCCAACGACCTCAACGCCATGGGGCGCGTACACATGGTGCGCGGCGATCATGTGCGGGCAGCCGACCTGTACATGCAGAGCCTCCGTATCCTGGAAGCGATGGGAGACATGCGCGGCATGTCCACCGGTCGATCCAACATGGGAGCCTTGTTCCAGAATCAGGATGACCACGCCGCTGCAATCGGGTACTTCCGTGAAGCGTTGCATCTTGCCGAAGCGGTGGGCGACAAGCTTCTCATGGGCAAGGACCTGGAGTTGATCGGTGCATGCCAGGAAGAACTTGGAGATACGGCTGGGGCCACGCGCTCCTATCAACGAAGCCTCTCGCTGCGCACGGCACTCGATGATCACCACGGCCTGGTGAACGTGAAGAACCGCATCGGTAACCTGTTGAACGAGCGAGGGAAGCACACGGAGGCGTTGGCCCTATTCGAGGAGGCGGCAGCGATGGCCTCGGCCAAAGAATTGCCGTGGGGGCTTGGCGGCGCATTGGTGGGGAAGGGCGGTGCCTTGCTGGCACTGGGACGAACGGACGAGGCCTTGCGCGCCAGTGAAGCTGCGGATCGCGCCGCACAGGAAGCCGATGATGTGACCCTGCTCCACGATGCGAGTGACCTGCGATACCGTGTGTTCAGCGAGCTGGGTCGTTGGCGCGAAGCATTGGCCGCTCACGAGCAGACCGTAAGGTGGAATGACAGCCTATTGCACGAGGACAACCAGCGCGCCGTTCTGCGCAACGCCTACCGATACGAGTTCGGTAAGAAACTCTTCGCTGATAGCCTGGAACACATCCTTCTGACACGCGAAGAAGGGGTGCGAACCGAACAGCGGATGGGCGCGGAGCGGACCAAACGGAATGCAGCCCTTGGTATCGGCGCGATGCTGCTTCTGGGCTTGATCATCATCTGGCAGCGCGCTCTGCTCCTTCGCCGAACCAACCATGCGATCATCGATGCACAAGCGCGGTTAATGGAAAGCGAACGCTCCCGTGAAGCAAGTGAAGTGCGCACCCGTATCGCCACCGATGTACACGACCAACTCGGCAGCGACCTCACCAAACTCGTCATGCTCAGCAGCGAGGCCAAAGCCGTTGCGCAAGGCAGCACGAATGATCTGTCAGTGATCGCCACTGACATCGAACGTATCGCCGGTGAAGCCAACCGATCGTTGGGCGACATTGTTTGGGCCATCGATCCGCACCACGACTCACTCGCGAGCCTGACCCAACGCGTGCGCGCACATTGCGAGCGCATGCTACAGTTGAGCAAGACGGAGCACCGCATCGACTGTATCCACGCAGGACCCGATCGTTCATTGGACCCCGCCACCAAGCGCGACATCTACCTGATGCTATGCGAAGCTCTGAACAACGCCATCAAATACGCGAAGGCGAAGCATATCGACGTCCTGTTCCGCACCTCGGCCACGGCCGTGGAGTTCCTGGTGAAAGATGATGGGGTCGGCCTTGGTGATGACCCTTCCAAAGGCCATGGCTTGTCCAACATACAGGCCCGGGCGGCGCGTGTCGCAGGTGTCCTCAGCTTGGAAAGTCAGCCGGGCAAAGGCACCTCAGTGGGCTTTCGGGCCGAACTATCGCTCGATCTGAAGCCATAGGGCTATCTTGCGGCGAATGGCCGCCACCATCCGCACCGCGATCGTCGAGGACGACCATGAGCTTCGCGAGCTCATCCGGCGGCGCATCGTCCGCAGCGGGGACATGCAAGTGGTCCGCGTATTCAACAATGGGGATGAGTTCCTCGAACGGCTGGACGAACTCGAGCTCCACGTGGTGCTCATGGACATCAACATGGATGGCCGGAACGGTATCGAGACCGTACGTGCGGCCAAGCCACGCAGACCGGAGGTGCAGTACCTGATGCTCACCATCTTCGAGAACCCCGCCTACATCTTCCAGGCCTTGTGCGCTGGAGCTACGGGCTATCTCACCAAGAGTACACCCGAAGAAGAACTCCTCGAGGCTGTTCGCGACATCCATCGCGGTGGTTCGCCCATGAACAGCGCCATCGCCCGCATGGTGGTGAACAGCTTGCACAAAGGCACGCAGCAACGCATCAACGACGAGCAATTGAGCGAGCGAGAGAAACAGGTACTCGATGGCCTTGCCGCAGGATTGCAATACAAGGAGATCGCCGCCAAGCTGGAGCTCAGCACCGAGACCGTGCGCGTACATGTTCGGCGCATCTACAGCAAGTTGCAGGTGCGCGGGCGCATGGAGGCGATCCGCAAGGTCTATCCGGGTCAATAGGCCGCATCCGGCTCCTGAAACACGTTCCATTAACACGGGAGTGGTATTGCCGCCACTCCGCAAGCCGCCGTGCTTTGCTCTACCATGTCCACCATGCGTGCACTCGTCACATGCCTCTGCTGCGGGCTCGTCGGGTCGGCGTTACCGCAGAACATCGGCATCAACGCCGACGGTGCCGCGCCCCACGCTTCGGCCTTGCTGGATGTGGATGTGAGCGCCCTCCCAGCGAACGGGAAGAAAGGCCTGCTGGTGCCGCGCATGACCACGGTGCAGCGCGCCGCCATTGCCAGCCCTGCCGAGGCACTGCTCGTGTTCGATACATCGCTGGGCCAATTCTGGTACTACGATGGTGTGGTGTGGATGGCCGTGACAGCAGGTAACCACTGGAGCACGCGTGGGAATGCAGGCACCGCCGCGACCGATGCGGTCGGCTCATTGGTTGGTAGTACCACCTTGGAGTTCCGCGTCGCCAACGAACGCGCGGGATATCTCGCCGATGGCATACCGCAAACCTCCTTCGGCCACTTGGCGATGCCCACCGCGACCGGTGTGAACAACACGGCCTTCGGCAAGTTCGCGTTGCGCACATTGACCACGGGTACGAACAACACGGCCGTGGGGGCCTACGCATTGCGCAACATCACCACGGGCAGCTCCAACACCGCCGTGGGCTACGAGGCTTTGAACGCCAACACCGGCTCGCGCAACACCGCAATAGGCTATCGCGCAATGGCCCTGAACACCACCGGCTTCGACAATACCGCTGTGGGCTACCTCGCCTTGAGCAGCAACCTCACCGGTGACTACAACACCGCCGTGGGATATCAAGCACTTCGCTACACCACCGCATCCAGCAATACGGCCTTTGGATTCAATGCACTGCGGGACAACACGGTGGGTGCCTCCAACACAGCCGTGGGTAGTCGCGCCTTGATGAACAACACCACGGGCTCGCAGAATTCCGCGATGGGCTTCCAGGCCCTGTTCAACAACACCACCGGTGCCGGCAACAGTGCCATCGGGGCCAACGCACTGGATGCCAACAGCACCGGCTCGTACAACACGGCTTTCGGCGAAGATGCGCTGCCCGCTTGCACGGGATCGTACAACACCGGCGCGGGCATTGGCAGTGCCACGGGCCTTACCAACGGCCTGTACAATTCTTCCTGTGGCTACAACACGTCGTTGGGCCTTACCACCGGCGACTACAACACCACCATCGGCTCGTTCGCAGGCATCACCGGCAACTACAACAACAGCGCAGGTATAGGGGCAACGGCAACCCCAACGGCCACGAACCGCATCAACATCGGGGTGGTTGTGAACAACAACCTGACCGGAGGATATGGCACTTGGCAGAACTTCTCCGACGCCCGTTTCAAACGCGATGTACAAGCCGATGTGCCCGGTCTCGACTTCGTGCTGCGCTTAAGACCGGTCACCTATGCACTGGATGCGGAGCTGATCGAGAAGGCCTCCGGCGCATGGTACGTGATGGACACCCTTTCGAAAGGCGAATACCGCGCCGGATACATCCAGCGCCTTGCGGAGGTTTCCGCTGCACGCCAGACAGGTTTCATCGCGCAAGAGGTCGAAGCGGCCGCAGCGGCGATCGGGTACGATTTCGATGGGGTACACCATCCGGTGGATGCCAACGACCACTATACGCTCGGGTATGAATTGTTCACGCTTCCGCTGATCCAAGCGGTGAAAGAGCAACATGCCGTGATCGAAGAACTGGAGCAGGTGAATGTGATGCTCCAACAGCGCATCGCGGAAATGGAAGTCGCGAACGGACCACTCCAAAAAGCGCCATGAACAGCATTCAACATAGCGTGCGTTGGGGATTGTGGCTGTGCTGCTCATTGCTGTTGGGCAGCGCCCTTCATGCGCAGAACGTGGGCATCAACACCACCGGAGCAACGCCCCATGCGAGCGCTTTGCTGGATGTGGACGCAACGGCCCTTCCGGCGAACGGCAAGCGCGCGATGCTGATCCCGCGCATGACCACCGCAGAGCGCAACGCCATTCCTACACCGGCGGTCAGTTTGCTCGTTTACGACATCACCACCACCAGCTTCTGGTACTTCAACGGAACGGTGTGGGTGGAATGGGCCGATGATCTGAACACCTGGAAAGTGAACGGCAATACCGGACTCACCGCAGGCACCCACTTCATCGGCACCAGCGATGTACAGCCGTTGCAGCTTCGCGCGAACGGCGTTATGGCGGGGCGCATCGCCTTGGACATCACTTCCTTCGGTGTACGCGCAAGCCTGGCCAACCTCACCACGGCAGTGGACCAGACCACCTTCGGCTACGAGGCCTTGCAAGGATCCGGGGCCGCAACACAAGAAGAGAACACGGCCATCGGTCACAACGCCATAAAGCCACCGGCAGGCACCTACGACTGCACCGCCATCGGCAGCGAAACCATGCTGAACGACCTGTCCATCCCGGCATTCTCCAGCAACACGGCCATCGGTCATCGCGCCTTCAGGGATGTGTACGGCAGTTCGAGCACGGCGGTGGGTTACCGCGCACTGGAAGCTTCGGACAATGACTACGCCACTGCAGCTGGTTCGCAAGCCATGCTCGCCACCCCGAACAACTATGACAACACCGCCATGGGCTACCAGGCGGGCATGGCCGGAGCGAACGGTGTGGGCCGTGGTGCCGCGATGGGGCTGGCCGGCTTCGGTTTCGGCGCTGGTGCGTGTGCCACTTCGGATGAGTACGCGAACCACGCCTTCGGGTACAACGCGCTGACGAACGTGACCACCGGTAATGGCAATTGCGCCGTGGGGTTCGCCGCATTATCGACCGGCACGGTCAACGACAACTGCACGGCCATCGGCGCGCAGAGCCTCATCGGCGCAACAGGCTCGCAGAACACGGCGCTCGGCTTTTCCGCTCTGGATGGTGTAGGATCCGGCAGCTTCAACACAGGCTTGGGTGCATTCGCTGGACCCACTGTGGGCACCCTCAACTACACCTCCGCCATCGGCTACAATGCGGTTCCCTCCGCAACCGGCCGCATCGTGTTCGGCACCACGTTAAGCACGAACCTCACGGGTGGTTTCGGCGCCTGGCAGAACCCTTCCGATGCACGGTTCAAACGCGACGTACGCGAAGATGTGCCCGGCATTGAACTGATCGGCGCTTTGCGACCGGTCACCTACCGGTTGGATGCACCGGCCATCGAGCGCTTCCTGGGTGCTGAAGCACGACTGGAACGATCGGGCGATGCCGCCGCCCTGGCCGAGCACCGCGCGGGATGGGAGCGCGTGGCACAGGAACGCCACACCGGATTGCTTGCACAAGAAGCTGCCGCCACATTGCACCAACTCGACGTGTGTACCGATATCGTTCACGTGCCCAGCACCGAGCAGGACCATTACACCATCGGCTATGCCGCTTGGGTGGTGCCCTTGGTGCGCAGCGTACAACAGCAGCAAGAACGCATCGCGGCGTTGCGCACCGCCAACCAGGAACTGATGGTGCGCCTGGAACAACTGGAAAAAGACGCTTCCGCAACGTATTCTACCACAAGCCCGCGCACACCATGAGAAGCTTGTTCGCCTTCCTCGTGTTCGTGCTGTGTCCGTGCCCCATCATCCATGCACAGGTCGGCATCAGCGCCAACGGCGCGGCGCCCGACCCATCGGCGATGCTGGATCTGAATGTCACTTCCCTGGTTGCGAAGAAGGGCATGCTCGTGCCACGGATGACGGCTACGGAACGCACGGCGATCGCAACACCTGCGCAAGGTGCGCTCGTGTACGAGACCACCACCGACGCATTCTGGCACTTCAATGGAACAGTATGGGTACGTTTGTTCGGCACCCTGCTCGGCTGGAGGCTCCCGTCCAATACCGGCATCACGGCAAGCACGCACTTCGTGGGCACCACCGATGCGGTGCCGCTGGAATTCAGGCAAAGTGGTTGGCGCAGCGGATGGGTGTCCAACACCTCGGACAATACGCTCTGGGGCTATCGAGCGCTACTGGTCAATACCGGCACCGGCAACAGTGCGTTGGGCTCATACGCGTTGTGGGACAACACCTCCGGCACCAACAATACAGCGTGTGGCAGGCGCGCACTCGGGAGCCTGACAACAGGTTCCAATAATGTAGCCGTCGGTTATCAAGCACTGAACAGCATCAGCACCAACAGCGGCAATACGGCGGTGGGTGCATGGGCACTGGCCCAAATGAATACGGCAACGGGTTGCACGGCGGTGGGCATGCAAGCGATGATCGGCTTCACCGGAACGGCCACCAACAACACGGCCATGGGCTACAACGCGCTGTTGTACGGCACAGGCACCGATAATACGGCCTTTGGATATGGCGCGCTGGAGGTCGCAAGTATGAACGATGAGAACACCGCGGTCGGCTACAACGCCTTGGGCCAGAACGTTGGGGCCCGCAACACCACCCTCTTCGGAATGACCTTCATCACCACCGCGGACCGGATCACCACGTTCGGCGTGGGCAATACGACAGGTGGTGATGGCAGTTGTGGTATGGGCGGGAGTACGCTGGCGAGCCTCACCAACGGGGAATACAACATCGGGCTTGGGTCCATGTGCGCACAGCAGATCACAACAGGTGACTACAATGTCGCGATAGGCCGCCTCTCCCTGGCCAACAACGCCACGGGGTCCTTGTGCACCGCTGTAGGCAACACAGCCGTCATGAGCGTGAGCGGGAGCAACCAGACGGCCTTGGGCTACAATGCGGTGTGCCCTGCTGCGAATATCATCCGCATCGGGAACGCCGCGAACAACAACAACCTCACCGGTGGTTACGGCGCCTGGCAGAACATCAGCGACGCGCGCTTCAAACGCGATGTGCGCGAGGATGTGCTCGGTCTCTCCTTCATCAACGGTCTGCGGCCGGTCACGTACACGTTCGACGTAGCTGCGTACGACACCTTCACCGGCCTAGCGCAACGCATGCGCGACAGTGCGCATGTGCAGGAGGTTGAAGACTACAACACAGCGGTGACCGCAGCTTCCGCGGAACGACAAACCGGCTTCATCGCGCAGCAAGTGGACAGCCTGGCGCAGGCATTCGGATTCGAGTTCTCCGGTGTTCATCGGCCTTTGACGGAACGTGATCACTACACCATCGGCTATGAACAGTTCGTGGTGCCCTTGGTGAAGGCGGTGCAAGAGCAACAGAAGGAGCTGGAGGAGGTCCGGGCGGAACAGGAGATCATCCGCATGCGGTGCGCGCTACTGACCACGGCCCTGCCGAAGAATTGAGCGCTGACCGCTCGCCAGAATACCGAAGCACTATTGCTCGTAAGTGATCAAGATGCGAACGGGTCTGGAGAGTATGCTCCCGGAAGAGCCACTCTGGTTGACCACAACCACGTTCGTTGCATTCACCGTGAAGTAGAAGGTGTACCCGAACACCGGGTGCAACGCGGGCAGCAGATCACCTGCGGTGGTCTCCACGAGCACACTCACAGAGAGGATCCTTGCAGCGCTCAGCCCGTGAGCGATCGCTGTGCTACCCCCCTGGACATTGGCGGTGTTGCTGGTCAGCTTCAGCATGCGCACCGCCGGAGCGTTGGAGCCCAACTTGGTGTAGCCGTTCACTTCCAGGGTGGCGGACGGCGCGGCTACACCGATACCGACGTTCACGGCATTCGCTCCCGTTCCGCCCAATGCAATACTGTTGGCCGAAAGGGCGAGTGCATTCTGGCCAATGGCCGTGCTGTTCTGGCCCACCGCCCGCGAGAAATACCCCAAAGCCGAACTCCTCAAACCCTCCGCACGTGATACATCACCTACGGCCGTAGACTCATCGGCATGGGTGGAACTCTGCGTACCGATGGCCGTGGTATGTTGAAGGCCAGCAGACGCAGGTCCCGCGATCTGACCCACGGCAACGTTGTATTCTCCGGTCACGTTCTGCTGGCCCGCGTTCGATCCGATGGCGGTGTTGTAGACACCCGTGGTGTTCTGGTAAAGGGCCATCGATCCCACCGCCGTATTCCCATTCACAGCAACCGTGTTGGTCAACGCCGATGCACCAATGGCCACGTTGTGTTGACCGGTGGTCCACCGCAAGGCGCCGGTGCCGATCCCGATATTGGAAAGCCCTGCCGTGCTGTGCTGCATGCTGTATGGGCCGATCGCGATGTTCGCATTGCCGGTGGCCAGGTCCTGCAAACTCAGCCACCCGATCGCCGTATTGAACGGACCGGTGGTACACTGTTCACCAGCATGTGCCCCAAGGAAGGTGTTGCCCTGTGCATTGACCATGCTTGCACCGGACCTGTAACCGAGAAAGGTGTTCTTGAAGAAATGATCCACGCGCCCGGCCGGTTCGTTGTTCACCCGGAAGTCCATTCGCACCGCGTCGGTGGTGCCTAGGAAATGCGTGCCCGCAGTTGTGCCCGCATTCCCACTGAGGCGCCATGCACGACCATTGTTCAGGGGAACCCATACCAACCCATCGAAGAACCAGAATTCAAGGAAGGTGGTGTCGAAAACGAGCAGGCCAGTGGCCGGAGCTACTATGGCCAAGCGCTCTGTGGAAGAGACTCTCGGTATCAGAAGCCCGCGCTTGGTCCCGACCAGGGCAGCGGCATCCACGTCCAGTAACGCGCTGGGATCGGGAGAGGCCCCGTTGCTGTTAATGGCTACCCCTTGTGCCCCTACCACGGTGCCAACCACGAAAAGCGATAAGGTGATGGTGAAGCGCAGCATGTCCGTTCGTGTTCGGGCAAAACTCCCCTGTTCGTCAGGCGCACACCATACCATCTTCATCATATCCCAACCGCCGCATCGGTCATATACCATGCACATGGTATGGTGCTGCGGGTGCATGGGCTTCCACTTTTGGTGCTTCAAACAACCCAAACATGAACCCCATCGCGTTCCTCGCCTTTCTCATGGGCATCACTGCACCAACGCCACCGACCAAAACCACGCCTCCCGATCAGGAACAGCAGCTGGAGAAGCCCAAACCAGGGCCGGATAAAGGACAAATCACGCTGAAACGGGGTGGGTGGGACCGAAACTGATCGATCCCGCAGAACCGTTCCCAGAACGAGCCTGATCACCACCATGTACACATCCTCTCGGGAAACAACGCATCTGCGATTCAAACGACACCTCCGCTTCTTGCGTGATGGCGCAAACGTGCGTGTGATCGCCGACTTGAACCCAACAACGGAGCTCCCGGCCGGCGAAGCGTTCGATCAACTGCTCGAAGCCCTCCGAGAAGCACCGAAGGAATTTGCCTTCCGGGATCGGCTTGCACAGCGCCTACAAGTGAGTGAGGCCCTGGTTGAAACATTGATCACCCGTCTGTTCGAGTTGGATCTCATCGAACGATTCAGCCCCTCATCCAGCTCCTTTGCGCGGTACGATCGGCAGATGCTCTTGTTCGATGCTCTTGCTCCAACGAAATATTTTGAAGAGAACCGGCGTCGCCAGGAACAGCTTCATAAAGCCGAGGTCCTCATCCTGGGGATCGGCGGCATCGGGCAGCAGATCGCTCTTTCACTGGCAGCGGCAGGGGTGGGGTCATTGGTCTTAGTGGATGGTGATGTTGTCGAGGAAAGCAACCTCCATAGACAGATACTCTTGAATGCCAACGATATCGGACGCCCAAAGACCTACGCTGTCCGAGACGGCTTGCTGCGGGTAGCGCCAGCCTGCCAGGTGCGAACGAGAGAGGCCATGGTGGTGAGCGCGGAAGAATGGAACCAGGTGATCGGTACCTTTCCGAAGGTGCGTTATGTTGTTCTAAGTGCTGATGGCTCAGTTAATTTGGTGAATTGGATCAACGCGGCACGCAAAGAGCACGACTACTCCTTCATCAAATGCGGCTACATGACCACACAGGGTCTCATCGGTCCATTGCTGGGCCCCGACACAAAAGGCCATGACGAACTATTCTCATCCTGGGCACCGATCATCAACGCACAGCCACAGAACATCAAGGAATTCAACGCCCGCAGCATAGCCCCCAGCATGGCCGCTAGCAACGCGATCATGGCGAACATCGCAGCATTGGAACTCATCAAGCTCATCACCGGTGCAGGAGCGCTCCAGCTTGTTGAGCGTCGTCTGGTCCTTGATCTGGATACATACAGCCTACAGGAAGGTTGACATGCGCATCCTTGCTCTCATGCTGTTCCTCGCGTTGGTGAACACCATCCCGCCCCGGTGTACGGCACAGGAAATGGACAGCCTGCATTCAGCCTTGCGAACGGCACCGGATGACACCAGCTTCGCGCGAACAGCCTACTACCTCGCTCGCGATCACTTCCGTAGCGGAGCGCCTGACAGCGCGATCCATTACGGCAGGCTCGGGGCTGCACGCCTCGCATCATCAGCGTCGCTGGGCACGCAGCACGAATTCTGGGCCACCCAACTCTGGCGCATCCGCGGCATGGGGTGGTTCGCCACATCGCGTTTCGATTCGGCCATCGTGGCTTTCCAGCAGATGTACCGCTCCGCTGAAAGGCAACCGATCGTGAAGGACATGGGTGCCGCGCTATCATACCAGGGATTCGCATTGCGCCAGATGGGGGATCAGCGCGGTGCATTGGAGATGATCCAGCGCGCCATGAAGGTCCTCGCCCAGATACCGCCAGGCCCCGATCTCGCCAATTGCTACCACGAACTGGGGATCATACAAGGCGAGGCGGGCATGCTCGACAGTGCCATGCGCGCGTACCAAGAGGCCGCGCGCTTGTACAAGGAGCAAGGCAACACGCACCACCTGGCCAACACTTACCTCAGTTTGTCGGAGACCTTCTTCGAGGCCGCCCGTTGGGCAGAAGCCGATTCCATGCAGGAACTCACGTCCACTATGATGGAACAGATGGAAGACCCCAGCCTCTTCGGTCGTTGGGCGGTCACCCGTTCACGATCCCTGCTGCGCATGAGCCAACATGCGGCTGCCCTCCCCCTGCTGGACAGCGCATTGATCGTGGCCCGCGAGCTGGGTGATCTGAACCTTGAGCATCACACGCTCCTATTGCGATCCATGGCCCACACCCAGGCCGGGCGTTCAGAGGCGGCCTTCATCGACCAACTCGCTGCGCGCGAGGCGCACGCCGAGGACATGGACCTGGAGAAAGTGCGGGCTACGGAAAAGGCCCGTAGTGCATTCGAACATGAGAAGGAGCTTGCTGTGCAACAAGCGCGCACTGCGAAGGAACGGTGGCAGAAATGGGGGGCCTTGGGCATGGGAATTCTCGCCGTCGTACTCGCATTGATGGTATACCGATCGTACCGCGCGAAGAGTGCGACCGCCGAAGCTCTTGCACGCAAGAATGACCAGATCCAACGCGCACAAGCCGAACTGATCAAAAGTGAAAAACAACGTGAAGCGGAACAGGTGCGTACACGTATCGCGCGCGATATCCACGACGAGATCGGAGCCACCCTCACCAAGATCGCCCTGCTGAGCGGTGTAGCCATGCGCGGAATAACGGAGCCCTCCGAGGCACAACGCAGCTTCGAGCGCATCAGCGATCATACCAAACGCCTGACCCGCACATTGAGCGATGTGGTGTGGGCCGTGGACCCCGAACGCGACACCCGACAAGGCATGCTCGAACATGTACGAGATCTTGCCCAACGTGCGCTGGGCGAGAACGGGATCCAATTCCAGCTGGATCTGCACACAGACCTGCCGGATGGACCCATCGCCCCAGCCTTCAAACGCGATCTACATCTGGTCTTCAACGAATGCTTCAATAACATCCTCAAACACGCGCAGGCCACGAACGTTCGCGTGCAGTTCCATCTCCGGCATGGCTCGTTCGAGCTGAAGGTGGAGGATGACGGGATCGGTTTCGATACTGCAGCCGCCACCGGAAATGGCAATGGGACGCGGAACATGAAGGTCCGGATCGAACAACACGACGGCCGGTTGACCATCAACAGCACGCCAGGAAAAGGAACGCTCCTGCAGGCACATGGCCCGCTCACGTGAACCGCCAAGAGAGATGACAAAGCGCATAAGAGTAGTGGTCGTAGAAGATGATGAGGAGATCCGCGACCTGGTCCGAAGGATCCTATCAGACGATACCTCCGTACAGTTCATCAAGAGCTTCTCGAACGGGACCGAATTCCTGAAGAGCTTCACCGCACAGGAGGCCGATGTGGTGGTGATGGACATCAACATGCCAGGCACCAACGGTATCGACTGCGTAGCCAACGCCAAGCCGCTGAACCCACAGGTCCAGTACATCATCAGCACGGTCTTCGAGAACCCCACATACATCTTCCAAGCCCTCTGCGCCGGAGCCACCGGATACCTGCTCAAGAGTTTGAGTGTACACGAACTCGTGCCTGCGATCCATGAGGTCGTGGATGGTGGTTCGCCCATGAGCCCGGCCATCGCTCGTCTGGTGGTCAATTCATTCCAAGGACAGGCACGCCAGAACATCAGCGACCGCCAACTCACCACCAAAGAGCGCGAAGTGGTGGACGGTCTCGCTGCCGGACTCATGTACAAGGAGATCGCGGAAAAAGGCGGCGTGAGCATTGGTACCGTGCGCGTCCACATCCGTAACATCTACGAGAAACTGCAGGTGAACAGCCGCCACGAAGCGGTGAAAAAAGTCTTCCCCGGTT
>JADLAI010000085.1 GCA_020848295.1 Flavobacteriales bacterium | reverse complement strand
GCGCGCGACACACAGCTGTACTTGCAGAGGAACAGCGGCATCACCAAGTGGATCGACCCGCTGGGCGGTAGTTATTATGTGGAAAGCCTCACGCACGAACTCGTACACAAGGCCTGGGAGCGCATCAAGGAAGTGGAAGAACTCGGCGGCATGGCCAAGGCGATCGAAAGCGGCCTGCCCAAGATGCGCATCGAGGAGGCTGCTGCGAAGCGCCAGGCCCGCATCGACACCGGCAAGGACAAGATCATCGGCGTGAACGCCTTCGAGGTGGAGGAGGAAACCACGATCGAGTTGCTGGAAGTGGACAATGCGAAGGTGCGTGAACAGCAGGTGGAACGGTTGAAGCAGTTGAAGCAAGCGCGGGATGAGGGGAAAGTGAAAGAAGCGCTGGAAGCATTGACGAGTGCTGCGCGGAGCGCAGGGCTGTCCGATGTCTTAAGTCCTATGCCAAATGCTCAGGGCATTGGACATAAGACATCGGACAACAGCGATGGACCTCCGCGCGGGAACCTCCTCGAACTCGCCGTCAACGCCGCCCGCCTGCGTGCCACCTTGGGCGAGATCAGCGACGCCTTGGAACAAGCTTTTGGCCGCTATGCTGCCGTGCCACGTACGATCAGTGGTATTTATTCCGCGGAAGCCATGCAAGATCCGGAGATGAAGGAGGCCATGCGCCTTGCTGATGAATTCGCCAAGCAGGAAGGTCGCCGCCCGCGGATCCTGGTGGCCAAAATGGGCCAGGACGGCCATGACCGCGGTGCCAAGGTGATCGCCACCAGCTTCGCCGACATCGGCTTCGACGTGGACATCGGCCCGCTGTTCCAGACCCCCCAGGAAGTGGCCAAGCAGGCCATTGAGAACGACGTGCATGTGCTGGGTGTGAGCAGCCTGGCCGGCGGGCACAAGACCCTGGTTCCAGAGGTGATCAAGGAATTGCGCGACACCTGGAAACGCCCGGATATCCTCGTGGTGGCCGGTGGCGTGATCCCGCCCAACGACTTCGACTTCCTCAAGCAGGCTGGTTGTTTCGACGTGTTCGGGCCGGGGACGAAGATCCCGAAGGCGGCGATGGGGATCATTGAGGCGTTGACCACAAGGACTGCGTAGAGCATTGCTCAAGATGACCACCGACGAATACCTGAACGACCACATACCTCATCGCTTCAATGTGCTTAGCGCCTTCAGAACACGTTACTCGAATAGGCATCGAACCAAGCATTCCTTAACGCCAGAGGCATACCGCGATCTCTTTCGCTGCGCCAAGGATGCGTGTCTTATTATGACACGGTTCTTCTTCGAAGAATTGGGGATCAAGCTGGACAGGAAGACGCAACAATGCAGGGTGAAGGGGAGTTGGGCGAGCAGACATAATATCACCCAACTGCCTCTGCAAAACGTCCTGGATCATCGATGCCATTCAACCTAGTTAGCGATGTTGAAGGCCGCAAACGGGGCTGTTGCACACATGGATGACGCAAGAGCGGAGCACTACTTCATTACTGGGAGAGAGGAACAAGAGATGATCAGTGTGATCGACTGGATCGAGAGCCTTGTTCAAACTCACATCTACACGCCGAATGGCCGTGAACTCTCCGATGCACTACGTCGGCCGAACAACGTAATGGTTCCCGTGTAACCGGCTGCATTACGCCCCCCGCGAAACCTCAGCTACGTCAGCATCGAACGCACATGCTCAGGGCCGCACGGCGAACCAGAGATGATGCTTGGTGCCTTTGTCCCGATTCGCGTGTACCTTTCGTTCCTCCACCCGGAAGCCCGCCATGCCCAAGCGGCGCGTAAAGGGCGCATCCGGATGGGTGGACCAGACCGCGAGCACGCCACCGGGCTTCAAGGCTTCGTAAGCCGATCGCAGCCCACGGTGCGAGTACAAGCGGTTGTTGCTCGCCTGGGTAAGGCCTTCGGGGCCGTTGTCCGTATCCAGCAGGATCGCGTCGTACGCGGCCTTACCGGAGCGAATCAGTTCCAGCACATCACCCACATGCACGATGGTCCGCGGATCATTCACCGGATAACCGGCGAACGCGCCCATTGGGCCTTTGTTCCAGTCCACCACCTGCGGCACCAATTCGGCCACGACCACTTTGCCTGTCTCGCCCACCAAGCGCAGCACCGCAGCCAGGGTGAAGCCCATGCCGAGGCCGCCGACCACCACGCTGGCCTTCGCGGGATCCTTGATCTTCTGCAACGCCAAATCGGCAAGGGCATCTTCCGATCCATGGAGCGCAGTAGTCATCAGCTCGCCCGGCTGACCCACCACCTCGATGGTGTAATCATCGCTGCGTTGGTAGAACAGGAGTTCGCCACCACCACCGGGGATCAAGGCCCGGTCCAGCAGCTTGTTGATGCGCATCTTC
Source organism: Flavobacteriales bacterium (assembly GCA_020848295.1). Classification (GTDB taxonomy): domain Bacteria; phylum Bacteroidota; class Bacteroidia; order Flavobacteriales_F; family PHOS-HE28; genus PHOS-HE28. The sequence goes on along the minus strand of JADLAI010000085.1, from coordinate 900 downwards.
ATCGATCAGGTCGCACGTGCTCGTATGCGGTGCGGGGTGGCAAGGTGGGAATAGATCCGGAAGGGTGCCGGTCCTTGTGGGATTATCTTCGGCGGCATGACCATCGTACATGAACCCGGAACCACCAAGGGCCGCTTTGTGGCCCAGGAGGAGGGCAAGGAACTCGGGGAGATGACGTATTCGGTGGCCGGGCCGGAGAAGATCATCATTGACCACACGGAGGGGTTCCTAGGCTCCGAAGGCAAAGGCGTGGGCATGAAACTGCTCGACGCGGCGATCGCCCATGCCCGGAAGAACAAACTTCGCGTCTCACCCCTGTGCCCGTTCGCCCTGAAGATGATGGACCGGCGCAAGGACGAATACGCCGACGTGCGCACCTGAGTCATGGCCAAGCTGAAACTCGATCTCCACGATATCCACAACAAGGGTCGGGACATCGATCATGCATTGAACGAGATCATGGCGGAAGCCGTGGACAAGCGGATCCCCATCGTGGAGATCATTCCGGGTAAGGGCGGTGGACAGCTGAAGAAGAAGGTCATCCGCTTCCTTCAGCAGCCCCACGTCAAGCGGATGTACCACCGGATCGACAAGGACAGTGATAACTTCGGGCGGTTGTTCGTGCGGTTCAGGCATTAAGAACGCGATACACCTCACCGAACGGAGGCCCCATGAACCATCGCCTCACGCTACTGCTCCTGCCACTTTTCTGGGGCGTACCCGCAGTTGGACAGGTGGTCGTGAACGAGGCATGCAGCAAGAACCTGGGCAATGCATCGGACACACAAGGTGCGACCACGGATTGGATCGAGTTGCACAATGCAGGGTCATCCGCCGTGGATCTCAGCGGATACCACTTGAGCGATGATCAAGCCCGACCATGGAAATGGCCCCTACCCG